>QKHD01000105.1 GCA_003250175.1 Helicobacteraceae bacterium | reverse complement strand
AAGGCGTCGATGGCTGTTTTCAGGGCGACGGCATCGTTGTAGGCGTCGGTGTAGTTGGCCAGGGCGATATCGGCGTAGGTGGTGAGCACGGCGCTTTTTTGTTCAGCGGTCGCCGTGGTGGTTTTATTGTCGCTGTCCGAATCGCTGCCGCAGGCGGCAAAACCGAGCACCAGGGCCCCCGTCAACAGGGGGGCGGTCATTTTTGTACGTAGTGACATTTTTGTTTCCTTTTTTGTAAGAGTTTTAATAATCAGTATCATTAAGAAGCGTGCTGCGCTTCGACTTGCCGAGAATCTTCGCCGCTTCCGCGGTGGAGACCAGGACCCAGACATTGTTTTGGCGAATCAGTACCATAAGCGGCTCACTTGCCCTTGGAGGCGATTTCGCGGTCGATCATAAAGAGGCTGCGTCCGCCGCTCTCCATAATTTCAAAAAGATCCAGAATCGACATAAAGAGTCGCTCTTCCTCGTGCTGTTCGGCCACATACCACTGTAAAAACTGAAAAGTCGAGTAGTCCTTTTCGCCCAGGGCGGAATCGACCAGGCCGTTGATGGCGGCGGTGATGCTCTTTTCGTGATCCAGGGTTTTTTGAAAAACCTCCTGCAGGGAGCCAAATGCTTTCGGCGGGGCTTCAACGGCACTGATGACGGCCAGGGCGCCGGTCTCGTTGATGTAGTCAAAGAGCTTTCTGGCGTGGGCCAGCTCTTCGTCGCTGTGGGCCTTTAAAAAAGCAGCCGAGCCTTCCAGACCCTTGTGGGCGCACCAGGCGCTCATGGCCAGGTAGAGGTTGGCGGAGTACTGCTCGAGGGCAACTTGTTGGTTCAGTTTTAGTACCATGGATGGGGTTAGCATAGAGGCTCCTTGTATTAGCATGCCCGTCCGGAGGCGATCAGGCGGTAGCGCCCTTTTTCTGCCTCTTTCCGGTCGGTTGGGTTCATCGAAATGATAGTGTGCATTTTCCATTCCTTCAAATGATAATCAAAATCATTACGAATTCTACGAAAATGTTTCTTAAAAAGATATTATTCTGATAATCATTATCAAATCATTGGGAATAGCCCCTCCGGAGGGAGGGAAAGGGGAGGTTAGCGGGCCAGCTTGGAGCCGATTTCCCGGTCGATGAGGTAGAGGTCGCGGCCTTCGGGCTGCATGATGGAGAAGAGATCGAGAATCGACATAAAGAGCCGCTCCTCTTCGTGCTGCTCACCCACATACCATTGCAGGAAATTAAAGGTGGAGAAGTCCTTTTCGCTTAGGGCCGCGTCGACCAGTTCGTTGATGGAGCGGGTGATGAGCTTTTCGTGTTCGAAGGTCTTTTCGATCACCTCTTTGAGACTGCCGTATTGGATCGGCGGGGCATCGATGGCGCCGATGACGGCCAGGGCACCGGTTTCGTTGATGTAGTCAAAGAGTTTGCGGCCATGGGCCAGCTCTTCGTCGCTGTGGGCCTTTAAAAAGGCGGCGGAACCCGCCAGACCGTTGTGGTCGCACCAAGCGCTCATGGCCAGGTAGAGGTGGGCGGAGTAGTGCTCCAGGGCTACCTGCTTGTTCAGGCGTTCGATCATTTTTGCACTCAGCATGGAAAACTCCTTCCTATAAGTTTTTAATATACGTAAGGAGTAACCATAACATGTGGGCGCTGGAAAAGCAAGGGTAATGATCCTTTTGTACGAACTGTGTTATAGTAGATACTTTTGAAAAGTCAATGAGGAGCGTTCATGGGAAAGATGACACTGAAAGATCACGAAACCGGCAGAGAGCTGCAGCTGGAGACACGGCCTTCAAGTCTGGGGTCGCCGGTGATGGATATCTCCGGACTGCACCGTGAGCTGGGGGTCTACACCTATGACAACGGCTACAGCATGACCGCCGGGGTCAACTCCCAGATTACCTACATCGACGGGGCCAAGGGCGAGCTGCTCTACCGCGGCTACCCCATCGAAGAGCTGGCGAAAAAGAAAAACTACGTCGAGGTCTGCTATTTGCTTCTAAACGGCGAGCTCCCCGATACGATGCAGCTGGCGGAGTTTGAGCAGAACATGCGCCTCAAACGGTTCCCCCACGAAGGGATCAAAAACCTCTTCGACGCGTTCCCGGACGACGCCCACCCCATGGCGGTGCTCTCCTCGGCCGTCTCGGCGCTAAGCGCCTTTCACCACCAGCACCTCAACATCGTCGATGAAAACGACTACATGGAGATGGCCCGCCGGATCATCGCCAAGATGCCGACCCTGGCGGCCTACACCTACCGCCACGCCATGGGCTACCCGCTGATCTACCCCGATCTCGACCGCTACTTTACGGAGAACTTCCTCTATATGATGCGCGCCTTTCCCGGCGGCAACGCGGACATCAGCCAGGTGGAGGTGGACGCGCTGGATGCGATCTTTATCCTCCACGCCGACCACGAACAAAACGCCTCCACCTCTACCGTACGGCTGGTGGGTTCCACGGGGGCGCACCCCTACGCTGCCATCGCCGCGGGGATTAACGCGCTCTGGGGCCGTGCCCACGGCGGGGCCAATGAATCGGTCATCGACCAGCTCGCCATGATCGGCGACGTCAAGCATGTGGACCGCTACATCGCCAGGGCCAAGGACGCGGCCGATCCGTTCAAGCTCATGGGCTTTGGGCACCGGGTCTATAAAAACTTCGACCCCCGCGCCCGTATCTTAAAGGAGATGCGCGACCGCCTCCAGGCCAAGCTGGGGATCAACTCCAAGCTGATCGAAGTGGCCAATCGGGTGGAGGAGATCGCTCTGAGTGACGAGTATTTCGTCTCCCGCAACCTCTACCCCAACATCGATTTTTACTCCGGAACGATCCTTTCGGCCATGAACATCCCGCGCAGCATGTTTACCCCGATCTTCGTCATCGGGCGCACCGCCGGGTGGATCACCCACTGGATCGAACAAAAGCGCGACGAAAAGGTCAAGATCGTCCGTCCAAGACAACACTACACGGGGCCGCTTCGCCGCAGCGTCGATTAGCCTGTCTATTTGAGAAAGTGCACCAGATAGGGGCACCGGGGCGCGCTGGCCGAAAAGGTATCGCAAACCTTCTGGGCATCGGAGCGGTGGTTTTTCAGATCGTTCCCGTAGGCGCTGTGAATCACCTCCACGGCCCCGGGCTTGATCAGCTGACTGAGAAACATAAATTTTCTAAAATGTTCAACGGGAATATTACTCTGCTCGCACCGCGAGCGCTCCGCACAGGAAAAACAAAGCTGCATAAATACTTCTTTTTATAGTTAGGTATCTAAAAAGTCAACGGAACTTTAACGGGTAAAAATGGCTTTTTTGTGGAATTTTATCAAGAAATATTATTGTTTTTATAAACTGGATGAATAGTATAAAAAGGGGCTGAAGTTGCTATCAGAAATCGGCAGGATTGTTCCGGAGGTAGGAAAAACCGAACCGTTTGCTGATCGTATCACCCAAAATCCGTTTGCTTTTTTCCACGGAGGAAAACGGCGGCATAAGGGGGAGTGCGAACCCGTAACGTGCCGCATTGGCCGTATAGACCTCACGACGTGTCGGGTGCAACGGGGCGCAGAGGTTGAAGATTCCGGAGGCGTTGTGCTGCATCAGCAGCCTGACGGCGCCGATCACGTCTTCGAGATGCACATGGTTGACCGGACGGTCGGGCTCCGGAGCGGCTCTGCCCGCAAAGCTTTTTCCGGCGATACGCTCAGGGCCAAAGAGCCCCGCACAGCGCAGGATCAGATCCTCCGGATGCATGGCCGTTTCGGCGCCCTGAAAATCGGGCCGATGGGCGGGGTCGAGCGGGTAGGTCTCGTCCATGTCGGCGGGATGCTCCGGATAGATGCCGGTGGAGCTGATTAAGATTTGCCGACTTTGGGGAAAGACCCGCCGCACGTGTAAAACACCGGCGGCGTAATCCCGACACTGGGACGGGGGCACGGCGATGATAATCCATTGGCAGGAAGCCAACTCACTGGAGTCATCCGCAAAATCGTCAAGGGAAAAAAGCAGGGGGAAAATGCCCGCCGTCCGGAGCTCATCCAGACGGGCAGGGCGGGTGGTGGTGCCGTAGAGGGTGTGGCCGTCAGCCATCAGGGCCCTGGCCAGGGGTAGCCCCAGCCAGCCGCAGCCGATCAGGCCGACGCGGTTAGAGGGATTTGATGTTGCGGAACTCGGCAATTTCCGTCTCGACCATGTTGTCGATCATGATGTGGAAAATCTCCTCCACCATGTTGGGGGAGAGCCCCTGTTCGATGCCGCGCTGGCGGACACGGTTGATTACATCGTCGATACGGCTCTGTTCCTTGATCTTTTCGATCGAGTCCTTAAAACGGGCCAGCTGCTTGATATAGGTGTTGCGTTTGACCATGAGATCGACGATCGCGTCGTCGATCGTGTCGATGGCGTTCCGGACATCGGTGAGGGAATTACACGCTTTGGGTTCCATCGTCTACCTCCTCGGTTAGTTAAAGGAAATATACCCGTTTTGCCATGAATGGCACCTAAAGTCCCCCGTGGTACACTACGGAAAAAAGCCTCCGTGATACCGGGGGTAATCAGGAGCGGCCATGGCATCGGTATGGGAAAACGCGGCGGGAGATCGGGCCTGGGCGGCGGGCACGCCGTCATCGCTCATGACCCTGGCCGCGTCCAAAAACGCGGCGCACCATTTTGCCGAGCTTTTCGGCGACGCGCTGCTGTTGTGCGAAACCGCGCCAACGGAACCGACCCGTGCGGAGGCCGTGGTGTGGCGCTGGCACGAAGCGGCGGCGTTTGCTCCGGAGCCAATGCAGGCGGAGGGGTTGCTGGGGCAGTTCGAAGAGCTTGCCGAGCGCTACATCGAGACCTTCGCCCACGTTGAAGTGGACGATACGGGCCGTGAAGGGATCGACCTGGAGCTCTTTGCCGCCATCCGCGGCGAAGCGTGCCGCCTGCACGGCAGCGGGCTTGTGGCCAGGCTCAATG
>QKHD01000180.1 GCA_003250175.1 Helicobacteraceae bacterium | reverse complement strand
TCTAAATGCATTGAGTTTACTATTTAAATCATTTGCAGAAGCTGAAATTTTCTGGGAGATGGTGCTGATCTTTTTGGTATCACTGCTGTTCTGATCCGAGATTTTTGCCACGCGGTCCATATTAGAGACCAGGGTTTTTGTCTTGTGGGCAATGCTCGTTGCAAGAAGCGCCGATTTGTGGGCCGTTTCCATGGTCAATGCCATGCGCCCCTTGGTATCCTGGGTTCGGTGTTGCATGGTTTCGGTCTCGGTGGCAATGGACTCCATATGTTCTGCGGAGTGGTTCATCATTTCGCTCGAATCCCCGATGGCCTGGACCACCACGTTGATGGTCGCATTAATTTCAGATAGTGCCTTTTGGGTCCGGTCGGCCAGTTTACGCACCTCGTCGGCCACCACCGCAAATCCTCGGCCGTGTTCACCGGCACGGGCCGCTTCGATGGCGGCATTTAGGGCCAGAAGATTGGTTTGATCGGCAATGTCACTGATAATTTCCAGAACATTTTTAATCTGCTCGGCTTCGTGATTCAGATGGGTCAGGCGGTTGGACATATCGGTCTGCCCTTGGGAAGCATCGGTAATAGACTGCACAATGGTTTCCAGTTGCAGATACATCTCATCCAGCGCCTTGGAGGTTTTATCCATATCCTCCGCGGTGCTGATGGCGGCGTTTTCGCTGCAGTCCAGATCCTGTCCGACTTCATTCACCAGAGCGTTGGATTTTTTGGTCATCTCATCCTGTTCGATGATGCTTTTTTCAATCTGCTTGGCAATGGCTTTGAGTTCGTCTCCGGAGACAACCGACTCATCCACGGATCGTTTGGCAATATTGACCGTATCTTGAATCTTGGCAATAAATGCGTCAATGTAACGGGCCGCCACGGCAATCTCGTCACCACCCCGCACATTGAGTCGGCGGGTCAGGTCCCCTTCACCTTCGGCCAGATCGTGGGCAACCTGGGTCAACATATCGACCGGCCGCAGGATGCTTTTGCCCAGCAGCATACTGATCAGGGTCAGGATCAGGGCGATCACGACACCGATGATTAGCATCGTTTTTAGGAAGTGATGAGTCAGACTATCAAAATAATCGGCCTTGTTAACCCCGGGAATTACCCAAAGCTTCCATGCAGGAATGTAGCGGTAGGCAACGATCTTATCCTGTCCGGTAGAGGCGGAGACATACTCGTAGCTCCCCCCTTTCGGATCGTTTCGAATATGGTCAATGTAATCTTCACCGGCATAGACCTTTCCCTCTTTACTGGGGTGGACCACCATGCGTCCTTCCGCATTGATCATATATACGTAGCCGCTTTTCCCGATCTTGATCTCGTAGATGCTCTGCTTAAACGCCCCGTTTTGATACCCCTTTGGGTCCGTGGAGGCAATGTAGTTGAGGTTTTTTTCCATGGCGGACGCGATGCTTTGAATATCGCTGACCATGATGGTGTGAATCTCCTTGGTTGCGATCACGTACGACATGAGTACACTCAGTGCCAGTGCGGCAATCCCCACGATGAGATTGAAGATAAATTTGCTCTTGATAGTTTTGGTGTTCATCCCCTGCCTTGTAATTTCATGCTCTTGTTATGACTTCCCACGGTCATCGCGTATTACGCTTGCTTAGCATAGTATGCCCTTGGTAAAATCCGGGTTAATGAATAACTTTCGATTATCCTTTGAAACCGTGTATAATTATGCAGTATTAAGCAAATCGGCTTGATTGTTTCAAACAAGACTTTTTTTATCTTATTTTCGTTAGACTTCATAAAAAGGTTAACAAAAGCGAGCGCCCATGGAACGAATCTACCTGGATAACAACGCCACCACCCTCACCGACCCAAAGGTCCGGGATGCAATGATGCCCTTCTTCTCCCAGATGTATGGCAACCCCAACTCCCTGCACAGTATCGGAACCGAGGTGCACCAGCACATGCGTGTGGCCTACGACCGCATCTACGCCGGTATCAATGCGGCGGATGAAGATGACGTCGTCGTCAACTCCGGAGCCACGGAAGGCAACAACACGGTCATCATGTCCGTCTACTACGACCTGATCAAAAAGGGTGAACGCGACACCATCATCACGACCGAAGTGGAGCACCCCTCTGTACTGTCCGCCTGTAAGTTTGTGGAAGAACAGGGTGGTAAAGTAATCTATCTGCCCGTTAACAGCGAAGGCGTCGTCGAAGCGGCAACACTCCGGAGCTTCATCAATGAAAAAACCGCTCTGGTCAGTATCATGTGGGCGAACAACGAAACCGGTATGATCTTCCCCATTCGTGAAATGGCCCAGATTGCCAAGGAGCATGGGGCACTCTTTCACACCGACGGCGTTCAGGCCATCGGTAAGCTCCGGGTTAACCTCCAGGACGTTCCCGTCGATTACATGACCTTCAGTGCGCACAAATTCCATGGCCCCAAAGGGGTCGGCGGGCTCTTTATCCGTAAAGGTTCTCCTATGATTCCCCTGCTGCACGGCGGCGAACAGATGGGCGGTCTTCGCTCCGGAACGGTGAACGTACCCGGTCTGGTCGGTATGGGCCTAGCCATGGAACTGGCTACCGATGATCTTGATTTTGAACTGCATGACGTTTATGACTTGAAAAACACCCTGGAAGATGCTATTTTGCAGCTTCCGGATACCCTGGTGGTCGGCAAGCGCGAACACCGTATTCCCAATACGATCCTTGTCAGCGTCAAAGGTGTCGAGGGCGAAGCGATGATCTGGGATCTGAACAAAAAAGGGATCGCCGCCAGCACGGGAAGTGCCTGTGCCAGCGAAGATCTGGAAGCCAACCCGATCATGCTCAGCGTCGGTGCCGGTCCGGATCTGGCCCACACGGCGGTGCGTTTCAGCCTCTCACGCTTTACCACCAAAGAGGAAATTGATTACGTTATTACAGAATTTAAAAAATCGGTTGAGCGCCTGCGCAGCATTTCATCCAGCTACGCATACACTCCGAAAAACCACAAGAGCGAACTCTAAAAAGGATTTATTATGGCAAAGAACGATCTGATCGGCGGAGCCCTGTTTGAACAGTACTCCAATATCGTAAACCAGCGCATGGACAACCCCCTCAACCGCGGTGAAATCACCGAGGAAGAAGCGGAGGCCATGGGCACCAAGCTCATCGTCGCGGACTTTGGCGCCGAAAGCTGCGGTGATGCTGTACGCCTCTACTGGGCCGTTGATCCGGAGACCAACGTCATCAAATCATCTAAATTTAAGAGCTTTGGCTGCGGTACGGCGATTGCCAGTTCCGACATGATGGCCGAACTTTGCGTTGGCAAAACCGTGGACGATGCGGTCAAAATCACCAATATCGACGTTGAGATGGCCATGCGTGACCATCCGGACGAACCGGCCGTTCCGCCACAGAAAATGCACTGCTCCGTTATGGCCTACGATGTTATTAAAAAAGCAGCGGCCATCTACAAAGGGATCGACATTGCCGAACTGGAAGAAAAAGAGATGGTCTGCGAATGTGCGCGTGTTACTCTCTCCACCATTAAAGAGGTCATCCGCATCAACGACCTGACAACCGTCGAGCAGATCACCGACTACACTAAGGCGGGCGCTTTCTGTAAATCCTGTATCAAGCCCGGAGGCCACGAAAACCGACAGTACTATCTGGTCGATATTCTGGCTGAAACCCGTGCCGAAATGGAACGCGAGCGCATCAGTGCCGCTATTCCGACCACCAGTGGTGCCCTTCCCTCCTCTCCGGAGCAGTTTGAGCGCATGACGGTCGTACAAAAGCTCAAAGCGGTTGAGGCAGTTATTGATGAGAATATTCGTCAGATGCTGATGATGGACGGCGGGAATATGGAAGTTCTGGATATCAAGGATGATGGTGAAAATATCGACATTTATATCCGCTATCTAGGAGCTTGCAGCGGCTGCGCCAGCAGTGCCACCGGGACACTCTACGCAATTGAAGCGGTTCTTCGGGACAAGCTCTCCACAAAAATCCGCGTACTGCCTCTTTAAAAAACCTCTCCGGTACCCCCAAAAGGTACCGGAAAAATCTCTTCTACTACTTACTGTGCTATCGGCGCATCCACACGTGCAACCGCATGTGTCGGCACATGTTTTTCATCAAAGTTAACTAAAACCATTCCGGAGAACTTGTCATCTTTATAGATTTCAACCCGGTAGAGTTTTTCAGACTTATCAATAGAAAAACGAGAAACAATCTCCTCTTTACTAATAGGCAGCTCCACCTCATTGTCTGAATCCGGTGTGCTGTAACCGATCACGTTGACGCGGTAGCCGTCCTTGCCGTGAATCATAAACTCTTTGCCGACATTGACCACAGTCCCGAGTGGAACAATCTTGTCGATACCGTCGACTTTCATGTCGATCGTGTTGAGACTGTAGTCATACTCGAAATACTGAGGGGAGAGCAGTGACATGCGTCGGTTACCGTAACAAACACGGTATTTCTGGTTTTTTTCCACAACGGCGACCAGTGGGTGATCCGTACGATATTCCACGTCCGCATCTTTTTTCATAGGGATGTAGTGTAGGTAGTTACGGGCGTCACTGACCGGTAGAAGCAGTTTGTTGTCATACATAACCACTTCGATGTCATTGTTATCAATCGCATCCTTAACCGCTACAGGGCTAAGGTCAAAATTCCGGACATACTCGATCCCCATGACGTCCATGAATTTTTCCAGAGCCAGTAGGTGATAAAAAGCACGGTAGTGGGTACCGAAGTTTTTGCTGCCTTCGATACCGAAAGCCGGTTTATTATTTCGGATGGCAAAATAGGTCAGGCTCTTGGCCATCTCGGCGTCACCCTCGGAGGTTTTGGTATTTTTTACGCTGAAGCGGTGCTCGACATCGACCATATTGGCATTAATATGATCCCGCACACTTTGAGCTATCTCTACCAGATTACCATATTTTGGGTGGTTGATGGTTGCCTGGTCGATAATACAG
>QKHD01000208.1 GCA_003250175.1 Helicobacteraceae bacterium | reverse complement strand
TTGGAATAGAGCTTATCCACATCCATACCGACCAGAGCCATCATGACGCCGTACTTCGCCGCTTCGTCCGCCAGACGGAGAAAAAAGTGCGCCCCTTTGATATCCATGGTATTGAGCTTGGAGACGTCGATGACGAAGGCCTTGAACCCTTTTTTGAGGCGATCGGTGTGGCCTTCAAAATCAAAACGGGCAAAGATGGTCTCGTCGATAATCCCTCGGATGGTGTAGTAGTAAACCCGGTCCGTATAAAGCACCATAACATCGTCACGCATACCACCAAAACGGCTCTGGGCGACGATCAGACCATAGAGGTTTTTCTTCTCGAACTTCTTTTTAAAATCATTGAAGTTGTTGGCCAGAATGACAAAGTAACCGTTACTGATGAGCTCGGAGGTGATCATGTTTTTCTCGTCGTTGTCATCGGTGTAGACGAGGATCGGGCTGCTCTTTCGGATGCGGGAGGTACCGATGGCCAGGGCCGCGATCTGGGAGTTTTTATACAGCGCCACCGCCGTATCCTGCAGCAGCATTTTCAAAATGGCAAACTGTTTTTCCGTATAGCCGGTAATACCCGTGGGAACTTTGAGCTCTTTTTGGAGAAGGTCCAGTCGCTGGACGACATTCAAAAAAGCGTCTTTGTCAAAGGTTTCGATGCTGCTGAGGGAAAAGAGCACGCCCCGCACACCCAGACCCCGCAGAATCGGGCGGTGGCGTTCCAGGTTGTCGAGAAAAACCCGGACATAATCCGCCGTTATGGACGAACCGATGTGGTAGACAGCAACATCCTGGACAATTTTGGGTTTGGTAACGGTTGAGGACATTGAGCTCCTACGACTTCCTGGAAAATCCGGTTACGGGACCGTTCGTTTATACGCTACAAACGAACGTCGGCATAACATTTCCGGATATTTTACAACGGGTTTTTACTCTCTTTTCTTAAAAGCCCCCTGCCCGACCGCTGGCAACTAAATGAACTTTCTGCTAAAATCACAAAAAAATCAACCCACAAAAGCGACTTTTACTCCATGGTACAAACGATTAATCTGACAATGCGTTACGGCAGCCGCGTGCTGTTTGAAGACATCAACCTCAAACTTGACCGAGGCAAACGCTATGGCCTGATCGGCGCCAACGGGGCGGGCAAAACCACCTTCTTGAAAATCCTCTCCGGACAGCTAGAACAGAGCAGCGGTGACGTGGTCATCGAAAACGGCCTCAAAGTCGGTGTCCTGGGACAAAACCAGTACGCCTTCGAAAACTTCACCCTCACCGATGCCGTTTTGTACGGCAACAAACGTCTCTATGATGCGATCAAAGAGAAAGAGGACATCTACATGAGCGGCGACTTCAGCGACGACGCCGTCAACAACCGTCTGGCGGAACTGGAAATCGTCTGTGTCGAAGAGGACCCGACCTACGAAGCGGACGTCCGGATTGAAAAGATCCTCACCGACCTGGGCTTTCCTGTGGAAATCCACCAAAGCACCATGAGCACCCTGACCAACGCGGATAAATTTAAAATCCTTCTGGCCCAGGTGCTCTTTCCCCAGCCCGATGTCCTCTTCCTGGACGAACCGACCAACAACCTGGACATCAGCACCATCGGCTGGCTGGAACACCAACTGACCAACCACGAAGGAACCATGGTTGTTATCTCCCACGACCGTCACTTCATCAACTCCGTCGTCACCCACATCCTGGACGTCGACTACCGGAAAATCCGTGAGTTCACCGGAACCTATGACGACTGGTATATCGCCGCCAACCTGGCCATGAAACAGCAGCAGATGGAGCGTGAGAAGAAACTGAAAGAAAAGGCTGATCTTGAAAGCTTTATCCGACGCTTCTCCGCCAACGCCTCCAAGGCCAAGCAGGCGACCAGCCGACAAAAGCAGCTCGATAAACTCAACATCGACGACATCCGCCCCTCTTCCCGACGGGACCCCAGCATCGTCTTCAAACAAAACCGCGAAATCGGTAAAGAGGTTCTGGAACTAAGCGGTGTTTCCAAGAAATTTGACGATCTGGTTATCTTCAAAGACCTCAACCTCAAAATCGAAAAAGGGGACAAGATCGGTCTGATCGGACCCAACGGTGCGGGGAAAACCACCCTGTGCAAACTGCTCATGAGCGACAACGTCACCCCCGATTCCGGAGAGATCAAATGGGGTGCGACGGTGCAGGCGAGCTACTTCCCTCAGGACACCACCGACCGGATCAAGGGTGAGCTGACCCTTTACGACTGGCTGCGCCAGTTTGACAAAAAGGCCGAAATCAGCGAAATTCGCAACTGCCTGGGCCGTATGCTCTTTAACGGCGAACAACAGGAAAAAAAGGTCGAAGGGATCAGCGGGGGTGAAAAACACCGTATCATGCTCTCCAAGATCATGCTCGAAGGCGGCAACTTCCTCGTTCTGGACGAACCGACCAACCACCTTGACCTGGAAGCCATCGTGGCCCTGGGCGAAGGCCTCTATAACTTCGAAGGCAACGCCATCTGCGTCACCCACGACCGGGAACTGCTCGATGCCTTTGCCAACCGCATCATCGAAATTACCGCCGAAGGCGAAGTGATCGACTTCAAAGGCACCTACGAAGAGTACATCGAATCCCAGGGTTCCGCCCGCTAATGCGCCTAGAGTCGCTAAAATCGTGCATTGGCTTCGGGGTCGCCGGCAACTTTGCCAACCACCTCGAACAAGCCGGCGAGAGCAGTGACTTCATCGACGTCATTACCGAAGAAAAAGAGGCCCCCAAGGGTCTCTTCCCCTTTTATCAACCCCGAAACACCGAAACCTTTTTGCACACCTTCCCCCTCTCCCATGATACCATCGTCATGCCGACGCTCAGTCAGGGAGAAAACCTGCAGATCGAACCGGAAGTCGCCCTTTTGTGTGACCTAGTCTACGAAAACAGGAAAGTGTGCAGGGTGATCCCCAAGGCCTTTGCCGCGTACAACGACTGTACCATCCGCAAGGAAGGGGCCAAAAAGATTAGTGAGAAAAAGAACTGGGGCGTTGCCACCAAAGGGGTGAGCGAAACCTTTTTTCCCATCGACCGGTTTGAATCCGGAGGGGTGATGGACAACTACCGTATCGCCAGCTTTTTAAAGCGTGACGGTACAGTACACGCCTACGGCGAAGACTCACCGCTACTGGGCTACTCCTATTTTTACACCAAACTGCTTCGCTGGATGGAGAGCAAATTGGCCGGACAGACCGACATGGGGCCACTGGAAGACCTACCTGCCATTTTAAAAGCCAACGCCTTTCCGGAGCAAGCCCTTATCTCCATCGGAGCCACACGCTATACGCCCTACGGGGAGAGCACTTTTTTGCGTCCTGGTGATGAAGTTTTTGTGGTGGTCTATGACGGAAGTCACTATACGGGTAAAATGATTACGAAGCAGGTCGAGGTGGGGCAGCTGGATGCCCCATACCTCTCTTTGCTCCATCAGAAGGTTGTGGCGAGCGCCTAGTTGCTCTCGGTTACGCGGTAGCGTTCCAGAATAAAGCCGCGCATCGCGTCACGCTGCAGGGCTTTTTTGGAGAAGATATGGACGTTGGGGTCCACCAGACTTTTCATTGCCTTTTTGGCGCTTTCGATCCGGAACTGACCCAGCCCCTCTTGTTTGAGTTCGGGCTGTTTTCCTTTATACTGTTTGCTGTCCACCATCGGGGTCAAGACAAAAAAATCACGGCCCGGATCCATCGCCTGCTTGGCAAAATCACTCAGCGCTTTTTTGCAAGTAGCGGGAAGCGTCCATTCACCGACGTTCATGTTTCGGCACACGACCGAATCGACCGCTACGAGTTTAGCGGTTTTTGTTTCACCGTATGACTCCGGAGCCTGGGAGACGGCAGGCGTAGACACCACCGCTGTTTCTGCGCAAGGTGCTGCTTTTGGGCAGGGTTCACAGGTAACCGGTTCTGCTTTCGGGCACTCCTGCCCGGCTGTCGGCACCTCGACCGTTTTGGTTACGACGACCTCTTTGATCTTCGGCGGGGCACTGCGCAAGGCGGCATTTTCCTCTTCCAATGCGGCAATCTTGCGCTCCAACGTCTTGGTTGACGGAGCACTTCCGGAGATGAACGCTCCGGTTCCGGTCTTTCCGTAGAGCCAATAGATCATGCTGACAATCACTAAAGTAAGGGCACTCAGGGCAAAAACCCCGTGCCAAATGCGAATCGTTGATTTATCTTCCATAAGGTAGTAAATCGACCGAATCAGATTATTTTGTAATCAAACCCTTTGCGCTTCGCTTCGTCACAAAAATTTTGACGCCAGCGTTCCAGAAGCGGTTCGTCGTATCCCGCGAAGGAGAACTCCACCTCACGGACCGCGTTGTCCGTATTGGGAAGTGAGGAGAACTCCACCTCCGGAGGGATGCGCTGCATCAGATCGATCATCGCCCCTTCCGAAGCGTAAACAATCAGGCTCTTTCGGTATTTTACCTCGCCCGTTGGATAAAACCGCTCCAGAGCCTCTTCAATCATGGGGTGAGCCATCTGGGGAAATCCCGGGACAAAAAAGAACCGTTCCTG
Source organism: Helicobacteraceae bacterium (assembly GCA_003250175.1). Lineage (GTDB taxonomy): Bacteria > Campylobacterota > Campylobacteria > Campylobacterales > SZUA-545 > SZUA-545. The sequence goes on along the minus strand of QKHD01000208.1, from coordinate 408 downwards.
CAGATAAAAACCGGGCACACCGTTAACCACGTTAGTCAAAAGCTCCGCCCCCTGGGGGAAGTTGACCAGCTCCAGCCGCTGGGCGGTCATCTCCCCGGTAAATCGGGCGCGCAATATCTTCTCTCCCTCCGGATGGATCGCCATCTTGCCATCGGTAAAGACCTTGGCCGCGACCTGGCGGGTGTAATCGTCCGGCGTTGCCCCAATGCCGCCGAAACAAAACATCACGCTCCCCTCTTCCGCTGCAATCATGCGAAAGAGGTTTTCCATCAAAGCCGGTTTATCATCGATCACCATGCTGCCCGCATGCTCCCAGTTTCTAGAGAGCAGCGCCCGGTTGACAAAGGGAAAGTGGGCATCGTCGCGTCTGGCATTGAGCAGTTCCGTACCGATCATGACGGAGTAAAA
>QKHD01000229.1 GCA_003250175.1 Helicobacteraceae bacterium | reverse complement strand
CGGCTCGTCGTCGGTATTCCGACCCTTGTATAGTACCATAACCGTCACATCGGCCATCATGCTTTGGCTAAGCTTATAGAGCCTGGATGCGCTCATGACCGCCTTGGAGGTGATCAGATCGTAGTGGCGGCTGGGCATCTGCTCGATGCGCTTGTCATCGAGGGTGATGTTTTTTAGCCCCAGTTTGATGGCCACGAAATTCAAAAAGGCGATCCTTTTTTTGGTGGGTTCGACCAGCACAAAGTGGGCGTGGGGCCTTGCAGCCGCCAGCGGAATAGCGGGAAAACCCGCCCCGCTACCGATGTCCAGCACGCTCTCGAAGCACTCTAAAAAGCCCAAAGGGTAGACGCTGTCAAAGACCTGGGCCATGACCTCGTTTTCGGTGGTGGCACCGCTGAGGTTGTGGGTGCGGTTCCACTCCAGCAGCAGGTCGCAAAAGATTTTCATCTTGGCGCCGAAATCCTCCGGAAGGGGGGCGGCAAAGCTATGAAAGAGGGGATGGTTCACAGGAGGTGGCCGCTTTTTTCTTTTTTGGTCCGGAGGTAGCCCTCGTTGTGGACGTTGGCCGGAATGATGATGGGCAGGCGCTCGAGGATGGCGATGTCCTTAAAGGAGTCGAGCTTGTTGGGGTTGTTGGTTAAAAGGCGGATCTGCTTGATCTGCATGTAGTGCAGGATAAACTCCGCCAGCTCATAGGTGCGCTCGTCGTCCGCAAAACCCAGCTGGTGGTTGGCGGCGACGGTGTCAAGCCCCTGGTCCTGGAGATGGTAGGCGTTGATTTTATTAAGCAGGCCGATGTTGCGGCCTTCCTGACGGAGGTAGATGATGATGCCGCAGCCGTTTTCGTGGATGGTTTGCATCGCCTTGGCCAGTTGATCGCCGCAGTCGCACTTGCGGCTGCCGAAGACGTCGCCGGTGAGGCATTCGCTGTGCACGCGCACGATGGGGGTGTCGCAAAGCGCTTTCGTGTAGAGGGCGAGGTGTTCCTTGCCCTGATACTTGAACGCTTTAACAAAAAATTCGCCGTATTTTGTGGGCAGATTGGCCTGCTGGGATATCTCTACATCGTGTAACATGGCGGGGAGTTTAGCCAACCTTTTATTTATTTCCGATAAAATCTTTCCCTTATTTCCGCCCCCTGGCAGGCGCCATGGAGTCCAAGGAGAAACACCATGTTCCGACGCTTTCGAAGGACCCGTCTTAACGGGGCTTTACGCGATATGCTGCAAGAGACCCACGTCCGAAAAGAGGACCTGATCTACCCGCTTTTTATCAAGGCGGGGGAGAACCTGAAAGAAGAGGTGGCCTCCATGCCGGGCGTGTTTCAGCTGAGCCTGGACAAGCTCGAACCGGAACTGGACGAGATCAAGGCCCTGGGGCTGCGGTCGGTGATCCTTTTCGGGATTCCCGCCGTCAAGGACAGCGTGGGCAGCGATGCGCTCTGCGAGCACGGTATTATCGCCGAGGCGATCCGCAAGGTTAAAGCCTATGCTCCGGAGCTACTGGTCATTACCGACCTCTGCTTTTGCGAATATACCGACCACGGCCACTGCGGGATCATCGACCACGTCCATGAGACGGTGGATAACGACAAGACCCTGGAGATTCTGGCCGACCAGGCCCTGGTACATGCCAGAGCGGGTGCGGACATGATCGCCCCCAGCGGCATGATGGACGGTACCATCGAAGAGCTGCGCAGCGCCCTGGATGCGAACGGGTTTGAAAACCTCCCCATCATGGCCTACTCCACCAAGTTCGCCAGCGCCTATTACGGCCCCTTCCGGGATGTGGCGGAGTCGGCACCGAGTTTCGGGGACCGCCGCAGCTACCAGATGAACCCGGCCAACCTGCGCGAAGCGGTGGCGGAGAGTATTGAAGACGAGATGCAGGGTGCCGATATTCTGATGGTCAAACCGGCCCTGGCCTATCTGGATGTGGTGCGCAAGATCAAAGACGCCACGACGCTGCCCATGGCGGTGTACAATGTGAGCGGCGAATACGCCATGCTCAAAACCGCCGCCAAGGCGGGGATTATCGATTACGAACGCATTCTGATGGAGACGATGCTGAGCTTTAAACGAGCCGGCGCGGATCTGATTATTACGTATCATGCAAAAGAGGTGGCGACACTTCTAGATGGGAAAAAACTATGAGACACTTTCTAAGCCTGAAAGACTTTACCAAAGCCGAAATTCTGGAGATGATCGAAATCGCCAAGGAGATCAAGGCGGAGCAGAAAGCAAAACGCCCCACGCCTTTTTTACAAAACCAGAGCCTGGGGATGATCTTTGAAAAATCCTCTACACGAACCCGGGTGAGCTTTGAAGTAGGGATGTACCAGCTGGGCGGGCAGGCGCTCTTCCTCTCCAGCCGTGACATTCAATTAGGCCGGGGCGAGCCCATGAAAGATACGGCCCGCGTTATCAGCCGCATGGTCGATATGATCATGATCCGGACGTTTAGCCATGCCAAGCTGGAAGAGTTCGCCAGCTTCTCCAAGGTTCCCGTTATCAACGGGCTCAGCGACGACTACCATCCCGTGCAGCTCATGGCGGACTACATGACCATGCTCGAACACGGCCTGGACGCCTCCGCCAAAGTCGCCTACGTGGGCGACGGCAACAACATGACCCACAGCTGGATGATGCTGGCGGCCAAACTGGGGATGGAGCTGCGCATCGCGACGCCTAAAGGGTATGAGGTTAATCCGGAGATTGCCAAGCTGGCGGAGGGCTTTTGCAAGGAGTCCGGCGGCAAGATCATCTACACCAATGACCCTAAAGAGGCGATTGCCGGAGCCGATGTGGTGACCACCGACGTCTGGACCTCCATGGGCCAGGAAGAGGAGCAAAAGCAGCGGGAAATCGCCTTTGCCGGTTACACCGTGGATAGCGCCATGATGAAACTGGCCAACCCCGGCGTGAAGTTCCTCCACTGCCTGCCGGTTCACCGCGGCGAAGAGGTGACGGAAGAGGTCTTCGAAGCCCACGCCGACATCATCTTTGACGAAGCGGAAAACCGCCTCCATGCCCAAAAGGGTGTCATGGTCTGGCTGGACCGTAAGCGAAACGCCTAAGCCCCCAGGGCCGTCTGTTTAGACGGCCTCTTTTAACGTAATCGTAAAGACCGCCCCCCGCTTGCCGTTGGCAGCGGTGAGGGTCCCTTCCATATTTTTCTCAATCATTGTTTTGGACATGCTCAGCCCGATCCCCGTTCCCTTGTCGCCCTTGGTGGAGATGTAGGCGTTAAAGATGGTGGGCAACACCTCTTCAGGAATGCCCCCCGCATCGTCTTCGATGGTGACACAGACCTGACCGTGGCGCACCTGGGTCGTGATGTAGACGTTGCCCCGGATATCCGGATCGTTGGCCTTGAGACGGCGCTCTTCGATGGCATCTCTGGCATTGTTGAGGATGTTGAGGATGACGTGCTTAAACTCGTTGGGGTGGCCCAGGGTACGTGTCGGGTGGGCCGTATAGGATTTATGAATTTCCACCCGGTGGCTGATGTACTGCTGGTCGGTCATCTCGATAATGGTGTCGATGGCCTCGTTGACCTCAAAGAGGTGCTTCGTCTTGGAGGGTTTGAAGAAGTCCTTGAAATCGTCGATGGTATTGGCCATAAAGCTGATCTGATCCAGGCTGCGCTTGACGAATTTGTCCAGATAGGCGGCGTTGAGATCGCCGTACTGGTAGGCGTCTTCGATGTCTTGTACCAGCAGGGAGATGGTGTTGAGGGGTTGGCTCCATTGGTGGCCAATGGCGCCGATCATCTCGCCCATGGCCGCCATCTTGGACTGCTGATGCAGGAGCTCGTCCTTATCCCGTTTTTCCGCTTCGAGGCGTTTTTGCTCTGTGAGGTCGTCCAGCATGGTGATGAGGTACTGAACTTCACCAAAGCGGTTTTTGACACTGGTGACCGTCGCCTTGACCCAGACGATGCCTCCGGATTTTGTCAGGTAGCGCTGCTCGAGCACGAAGCTCTCCTGTCCGCCGCCGACCAGGTTGCGCAGATTGGCGGCCGCCTTGGTCAGGTCTTCGGCATGGGTGATGTCTTCGATATTCAGGTCGTGCAGCTCTTCGTGGGTATAGCCCAGCATCTGCTGGAGTTTGGGGTTGTTTTCCAGAATATCGCCGGTAATGGTGGTGACGTCGATCCCGATCCCCGCGTAGTCGAAGATGGCGTGGAATATCTTTTCGTTCTCCATCCGCTTGGTTACCTCTTCGTCGATGCGCTGCTGCAGTTGGAGGGTGAGGGCGGTCTCTTCGCTGATATCCGTCGCGATAAAGAGCAGTTTGTCGCGGCTTGGCAGCAGGGAAACGGAGAGGCTCATGGGAACCCCCTGGCCGGCTTTGGTCAAGAAGCGCTCTTTGCATTGGCTGATGCTGCCCATGGTGGTGACATCCTGCAAGAGGGTGGTAAACCGCCCCTGGCTCTCCGTATCGAGCAAGGAGGCGACGGAGAGTTTTTTAAGCTCTTCGGTGGAGTAGCCGGTGAGGTGGGCATAGGCGGGATTGACCTGGAGGAAATTGCTCTCCAGGTCGGTGATGGCGATGGGGTTTTGGGAGAGGCCGAAGATGAGGTTGAGCTCTTCGTTGAGGCGGTTGTAGGCCTGCTCCTGGTTTTTCTGTTCGGTGATGTCGATGAGGTAGCCGAAGTAGAAGGTGATTTCGCCCTGCTGGTTGCGGAGGATTTTGGTGCTGTCGTAGATCCACCGGATGGAGCCGTCTTTGTGGCGGATGCGGTAGGGCTTGTGAATAAAATGCACCTTGCCCCCCTGGGAGTTTTCCGCCACTTCCTGACTGACGCGTGCCACATCGTCCGGATGCACCATGGCGGCGAAGGCCTCTCTTCCTTCCAAAAAGTCTTCCGGGGTCACACCCATGAGCGCCTGGACGTTTCCGGAGACATACTCCACCGGCCAGCCGGGAGCGTTTTTCCATTTGAAGATGGTGACGGCTCCGGAGATAAAGAGGTCGCGTTCTTCTTTGATCTGGCGGGTTTTTTCCGC
>QKHD01000111.1 GCA_003250175.1 Helicobacteraceae bacterium | reverse complement strand
GGTTCTTCGTTACATTTTGTGTTTCTAGCATACCAATTATATCTTTAAATTCCACCCGGTCAGCCCAGGGCAAAAGCGCTTGCAATAAAGCCTTTTGGCTGGTTGCTTTTCGGATTCCGGTATGCGTTTTGGCATGCTTGAAAGGTGGCAGTCGCCGCCATCCAAAAACCAACATCATACCAAAAGCCGTACCGAAAAGAAAGCCTTTTTCAAAGCTGCCCCACAATTGATTACCACCCGTATCCGCCTTTGCCTCCGGAGCGTTCAGCAAGGCATCGATGGCTTCTTGTTTCACCCTGACGGCAACCGATTCGCTGGTTTGGATTGTCATCTTTTGCGTGAGCGGGTCGAAAAATCCAAACTCCAGCTTGGGAACCACAAAATCCTGCTGGGCGATCACCGCGTAATCGATCTGTTTTTTTCCCCACAACTTTCCGTCACGTACGGTTCGCTCTTCACTGCCCGGTTCGCTAAAGATCGTTGTATCGGCAATGGAGAGTTCCGGAAAATCAACCCGTCGGATATCCCCATACCCCTCAAGGCTCAGGCTGAAGTGATAGGGCTCTCCATTTAAAACCTCCGGAGCGTCGTGCTCAAGCTTCAACTGCCACGATCCTATGGCACTATCCGGTCCCTCGTTGACCCGAATCGCGATATTTCCCGCCGAAACTACCACCTTTTTGGAGCTGGGAGCCTCCATGGCATCCCGGTGGTTGTTGGAGGCGATGATGTCCTCTTCGTTAAAAAAACGCACCTCGCCACGGATGTTGAGGCGATATTCCCCCGGCTTTTCGGCCCGGATGATCCGGATAAAACGCTCCACATCGTACGCCCCTTGCGTCTCCTTCTCGATCTCAAAGGCGTCATTGACCAATCCGGCATAGGGCTCGTCCACATAACGCCCGGCCACGGTGTTAAGGCTGCGCTCCTTGTAAAAGGCAACCTCAAGCAGGGCACTCTCCCCCACCACCAGGTTTTCTTTGGAGAGTTTGGCCGTGAAATAGTACGGCTCAGCAGCCGCGAGCAGGGTACTTAGCAGAAAAAAAATTAGGCTACCAAGGCTGTGCTTCATCGGTTCCCTCCCGTTGGTTGATCATCTGATATTGACTTGCGTTTAAGGGGCGCTTGCCCTGGGCAGCCTGCTTGAGGGCCTCCGCCTCCTCCTTGGTGAGGTTGACGGTTTTTGACCCGGCGGCCGGTGCCTCCTTGGTTTTGGTTTGGGGGCCTTGCCCTTTTTCTTCTCCCCCTCCCCTTTCTTGCTCATGGTATTATCGAGCTGATACCCTTTTTTTGCCTCCGCAATCCGGCGCCGGTTCACGTCAGCGGCCTTGTTGTAGTGCAGCCGCAGGGAGTTGAGATACATCCGGTCGGCTTTGGCAAACTCCTCTTTGCGGGCGTAGGCGTTGCCGAGATTATAATAGACTTCCGATTTAAAGCGCGGGTCGGCAGTTTTGATCGCCTCATAGAGCACAATCGCCTCGTCGAACCGCCCCAACTGGTAGTAGGTGTTGGCCAGGTTGAAAGCGACCCGGTAGTCTTCCGAATGGGCCGCCTCCGCCTCAAAGGCCGCTGCCGCCTGGGCAAACTCGCCCGCTTGGTAATGCTCGACTCCCTTTTTCTCATACCACACGGCCATCGCATTGGCATGGGAGAACTCCGGATAGGCGATGAAAAAGAGCAGTATCCAAACGCCTTTTATCCGCATGGTGGTCAGCATAAAAAGCCCGAAGGCAAACAGCATCAGCGGCACAAAAAGATGCACTCCGGGCTGGCTGGCCTCGCCCGCTTCGGTGGTAGCATGGGAAGCCAGAACTTCCGCCAGGGCGGCCGGGTCAAACTCTTCGATCCATGCCCCTCCGGAGGCCTCCGCCAGGGTTTTTGTGTAGGGGTTGCGGTAGCTGATCACCATGTGCTTGGCCCCGTCTTTTAGCAGATTGCCGAAACGATCGTAGAGTTTGGCTCCGGAGACCGTGGCCACGGGAATAAAATAGATCCGGATGCCCCGCTCTTTGGCAAAGGCGATCTCCCGGTCAAAGTTCCGGCCATCACCGCCGTCGCTAAAAATTACCACCGGTTTGTCCGCACCCTTCAGGATACGCACCGCCCCCTCCAGCACCGCCATGAGGTTGGTGGACTTGGTCAGGATATTTTCCCGCTCGATCCCCTCCAGGACATTTTTTAAAAACTCCCGATCCGACGTCAGCGGTGCCAAGGGGAGCAAATTGGTGGTAAAGGCGGCCACGGCGTAGCGATTGGCGGAGGGCTGGGAAAGCAGCGCGTCTGCCATCTGCTTGGCGGCGTCAAAACGGGTAGGCTCGATATCGGCGGCACTCATGGAGTGGGAGACATCGAGGGCCACCAGCACGTCACTGCCCACGGCACC
>QKHD01000024.1 GCA_003250175.1 Helicobacteraceae bacterium | reverse complement strand
ATTTGATCCGGTGACCGATACCCGGAACCGGAACGCCTTCTTTTTTCATATATTCGAGGAACTCTTTCGGATCCATATTGTTGTCGTAGGCGTACTTGAAGTACTTGGCCGCACCGTCAATCGCCCCACCGAATCGTGGCCCGATGGTAAGCAGACCGGCGATCAGGGAGGAGATAACGTCCTTGCCTGCCCGCGCCGTTACCTTGGCGTTGTGCGCTCCGGAGACCGCAGGACCGTGGTCGGCTACCGTCTTGATAACCGTTTCGATAAAGTCCGTTGCCCATTTGGGGTAGCGTTTTTTAAACCACAGAAGGCTCATGACGTCACCAATGCTAAAGCCTGTGTCCGGCGTAGCTACGGAGCTAATGGGGTAGCCCACGTAGTGTGCTTCTTCACCGCGGTCGTCGGAGATCGTACAGATAAAGTTCTTGCTGCGTCGGTTCTCAGCAATGGTACGGACTTCCGGCTCGGCGATCTCACCGATGATGCCCTCTTTTTTCAGCTTGTTATAGACCGTATTGATCGTATCCGGCAGATCATTGAAGCTGGTAGGTACATAGATACCCGCTTCGGCCATGGCTTTGTTTTTCGCTGCCGCGGTTTCCGCATCGGCATTGGCGCTGGCACCGGCGTGACCAAACTGGACACCGGAGCTGAAGTGCTTGGCGATGGTACCGATACACCATGCGATGATCGGTTTTTTGATCTTTCCGGATTTTACCGCTTCGATCACTTTGTACTCTTCCGTACCGCCTACTTCGCCCAGAAGCACCATGTATTTAACGTCGGGGTTACTCTCCATGCGGAGCAGGTTGTCGATAAAGACGGAGCCGACAAAACGGTCACCGCCGATCGCCACACCTTCGGCAATACCGTCGGCATTGATGGAGATGATGTTGCTCAGTTCGTTAAACAGACCTCCGGAGCGTGTCACCAGACCGCAGCTGCCGCATCGGTGCAGCTTGGAGTTGATGATGTTCTCAATAGTACCGCCAACATTGGCGATCTTGAATCCGCCGGGGGCGATCCCGCCGACCGTAGCCGGTCCGATAACGGTGATACCGCTGTCGCGTGCCGCCTGGTTCATCTTGCGGGCCATACGCTCCGGAATCCCTTCCGCCGTAACCATGATGGTTTTAAACTGCCCTTTGAGAGCAATCGCTTCCATGGTTACGTCGTACGCTGTCCGGAAAGAGGCGAAGTTCAGCAGAACATCGGCATTGCCGTGGGCAGCAGCTGCATCGGCGGTGTTTTTATACACCGGTACCATGATCTCGTCCGGACCGTAGAAGAACTTCTCAAACTTGCTCCCCGCCGTAGGCGCGACAATCGCCGCAACGGAAGGAGTTTCGCGTTTGATCACATAGTCATAGTCCAGCATCCGTTGGATGGCGCTTTTGTTGTTGTTCCAGAAAATTGCCTGGGTCTCTTTGGTAAATAATCTGCTCATCGCTCTATCCTTACTTTTCCAGTGCCATTCGCACGATATCGGTTACGTGGGTCTCCGGACCGTATACCTCAATGTAGAGGCCCAGACGGTCGGCAGCTTCTTTGATGTCCTTCAGGCCCTTTTCATAGTTGGGCCCGCCACGGCGGACATAGATTTTGGTGTTGTGGGCTTTGAGCTTTTCGGCATACCCTTCAAAGGACTGGATAATGCCGGTAAAGGTCTTGGCCACGTCGGTAAAGTTGGCGATCGCCCCACCGATGATCAGGATTTTGTCACGGCCCTTGGGGTCTTTGTGACGGGTCATCAGATCAAAAATCGTGTCGGCGTAAAACTTGGTTTCACCCGTGGTCGGCCCGCCGGAGTACTCCCCGTAGTTGGCCAGGTCGCTGACGTCTCCGGAGAGGTCGGCGATGGTATCGGCATAAACAACCGACGCCCCGCCGCCCGCCACCATGGTCCAGATGCGACCTTTTGGATTAAGCACGGTCAGTTTCAGTGATGCTCCGGATTTGGCGTCCGCTTCGGCGATCGCCTTCTCTTCCGGAGACTGGTCTTCCATACCGAAGGCTGTGGGGAACTCGATTTCACCCCAGGTATCGGCCATCAGGAAGCCCGCGGTGTCGTCAAGACGGGCAACGAGGTCCAGAATGTGCATGTCATTCTTTACCATAACGATCGGGTTGATCTCCAGGTAGGCGAAGTTCATGTCCCGGTAGAATTTAAAGAACTGGATCGCAAAGGAGGCGAAACGTTTCTTGTTATCCTCCGGAATATCCTTGGGAATGTTGGCTTTGACCAGGTGCTCCATGTCGGCGTCGTTCATGGTGATCGGAATGGTTACTTCCACAACCTTCTCTTCCCAGCCTTCTTCGACTTCCATCCCACCTTCGGCAGACATATAGAGGACGTCGTCTTCACCCACGGTGGTCGCGGAGATGTAGTACTCCTGATCCTGGGAGTGCGGCGTGAAGGGCTCGACGATGAAGTGGGTCAGGTGCCCCTTCTGTCCGGAGAGCAGGGTCGTGTCGTGCGCCTGCTTTTCGTCGATCCACTTGGCGGCGACTTCCAAAGAGACGTCGCCGGGCTTCTTATCTTTAAAAAGAACCAGGTCGTTTTTCCCGCGCTTGCCGAACAGCATGTCGGGCTTGGCTACCAATGGCTCTTGCTTGAGCCACTCGAAACCGTGTTTGTCGGCCATGGCCAGCAGCTCTTTGCCGCTGCTCACCAGGACCGATTTGAATCCGTAATGAAATCCATCAAAGTAGTTTTTCCATTGTTTGGAAAAGAGGGCTTTTCCGTCATATTCTCTAATCGCTCGTTGAGCCATCCTGAACTCCAGACTATTAAGATATTTGAAGAAGTGTAACATTTTGTAAGCATGATGCAAAGGAAAAGACTGTAGGAAATGTTCTGTTTTGCTTATATTGTTTATTTTCGTAACAAATAAGACGTAATCCGGATGTAATTCGCTCAATTATGGGTGTTTTTGTAACAAATATGCCCCATAGCAAGCCTTCAATCGTTTTGTATTACAATCCAAAAAGAGTTCTCTACCCACGGAGCAGCAGTGAAAAAGGTCACCCTCAAGATCGAAGGCAAAGAGTACGATATCACCCTTCAGGACGATATCGCCAAAACCATGGAACGCATTATTGCCGCCGATTTCGATCACAAGAACAATGTTGCCATCAAAGAACTGCTTCACGCCTATATCCGGACAAGTATAGAAAAACAGACCCTCCAACAGGAGATCGACGCCATCCACCAGCGTCTAAAAAGCCTCTCCCTCTAAGGTTTCAGCCGCGCAAGTGCCGCTTGCAGCGCCGCGCGCCGCACCGGCGACTCGGTCCGCTCCAAAAGCCACGCCAAATCCTCTTTCGCCCTGGCCTCTCGGCCCGCTTTGTTTCTTGCATAGACCAAAAAGCCGCTCAGCACCCGCGCCGTCTCGGCCTCGTCCGCCGTTTTGCCCTCTTGGGCATACGCCTCTTTCACCAGCCGGACGATACGCTCTTCCTCGTCGCCTTTGCCGTAGGTCAGCCGCAGCATGATGTCATACAGGTAGGTTTCAAACCCGGGCGCACCCCCTTGACGAGCCAATTCATAAAGCCGCGCCGAACGGTCCACTTCGCCCCGCACACTGGCAAAGTAGGTGGCGTAGTAGTTCACCGCCGGAGAAAAACCGCTATCCAGCACGGCCACACTTTGGGCGTAGCGCCAGAGGTTGGCCGCATCCCTCTCTCCGGAGACCATCTCCCCCGAGCGGCTCGAGCCCAGCCAGAAAAAATCCGCCGCCAGTGTATGGCCGTAGCCGCTGAGTGCGCGTAACACCAGGGGCTGGGTATAAAGCGCGGAGGGTGTTTCGAATGGAATCGTTCGAGACGGCAGCAAGGCAACCAAAAGGGCTGCAATTCCCATGAGCAGGACGATTCCTACCCTAACGGCCGCCACGAAGCACCTTTGTTACAAATCGTAGCCATGCCACTCCATAGAGCAGCGCACCCCATACCAATGTATAGGCCAAAGGAAAAACCAGCCCTGTATACCAGCCGATGTCTCTGCGGTTGACCACGGCACTTTGAAAATCGTAGAGGGAAAAATTGGGCAGCAGGTAAAAAAGCAGCTTTACCGCAACCAGAGCCTCCGGAGCCTGTAGTGTCTTCACATAGATCAGCACCTCATCCAGCGCATTGCCGACCAGCACCAGCACAACCGTATAAAGCAACGCGTTGGTGATCGAAACGTAGTGGCTAAGGGTAAAGAAGACCATGCCCAGCAGCATCGATGCAAGATAGTAGGCCAGTAGCTGCGCCAGCACTGCACTGCGCAAAGACCCCTCCACCAGAAAGATCAGTACCGTGTCCGCCGCCGCCAACCCCAGGGCGACCAAGCCCAGCAGAGCGGCAGGTGCCAGCATCATTCCCAGCAGGTAACGCCCCCGGCTGAGGCCGTAGGCCAGGGGAAGCACATGCAGCCCCAACGCCTCCTCCTTGCTCCGGAGCAAAAAGCCGTAAAAGAGGGCTGCACCCTGCAATAAAAAAGCCTGCGTAGCGAGCAGCGTATCTTCAAAGAGCTTGTGGGGCGCACCGATCTGCGTATCACCAAAAACCAGCGCCAGCCCCACAAAGGCAACCGCCAGCACGATCACCAGATAGGCGCTGCGCTCCTTGGCCAGCAGTGTCAGGGCAAACCGGCATACCGCCCACGTACCCTTCATGCGATCTGCTCCGGAGGGTAGCGCAGCAACAGTTCCCGCAGGGCTGTCTCATCTTGCGACGAGCCCGTATGCACGATGCGTCCTTGCTGCAAAACCCAGACCTCGTCGTTCAAAGCGGCGGCCAGCGAAAGGGAGTGTGTAGAGAGAATGAGCCGATGCGTTTTCGCCAAATCCACAATGAGTTCACGCACCACTGCTTCGCCGAAACTGTCCAGTCCGCTGGTGGGTTCGTCTAGCACAATACTCTCCGGATTGCCCACCAGGGCCAACGCCAGGGCCAGACGCTGTTTCATGCCCTTGGAATACTCGCTGATGGGCCGGGCCGGGTCGATGCTAAGCGCAACCCTCTCCATGAGCACCCTTTGGGCAACGTCCGGA
>QKHD01000040.1 GCA_003250175.1 Helicobacteraceae bacterium | reverse complement strand
ACTTTGCGAGACGGTTTTGCAACTCTGTCTCTTCGTAATAGAGGAAAAATGCTTCATCATATCCCCCTATCTGCTCAAAAAGTTCCCGGCGCATAAAGAGATCGGCCCCCGTTACATAATCAACCGGCTGAAATAAAGGAGACTCTTTTGATTGACGCTTTTTACTGGTATGTTTGATGGATACGCGCTCCATAAAGAGTGCTTTTTTCAGTAACCTACGGAACTTTTTGATCAACTCTTTGAGGGGTTTTTTAAACGGAGCGGCCGAATGTATAGGATTGCCCTCTTGATCTTCCAGTTGAACACCAACGGCACCGATTGATTCCTGCCCCGCTTCTTCCATGAAATTAAAGAGCAGCGAGATGGCATCGTTTTTCAAGGACGTGTCGGGATTGAGCATAAAGAGATATTTTCCTGTTGCGCCCTGGGCTGCCAGATTGTTGGCCCTTCCAAATCCCACATTGACATCATTTTGAATAAATCGTACTTTGGGAAAACGATCTCTCAACCTGGCATCCAAACCGTCGTAAGAAGCGTTATCAACAACGATTATTTCAAAACTGCACCCATGGGTCATTTCATACACGGAAGCAATGCTCTTTTCGCATAGCTCGGCCGTATGGTAATTAACCATCAAGACTGAAACGTCCTTACTCATGGGCGGCTCCAGTTTAACCCTTTGAGCATCTCCCGGTTGGAGAGGATTTTTTCGCTTATGTACTGGCTAAATGTTTTGCACAGCTTGCTGTACTCAGCCGTATCATGGCGGCTTAATGCGCCCATCAAGCCCTCCACGTCATTAAAAACAAGGGCATTTGACCCATCCATATTCCAAGCCGATGCATTGTCAGCACTAAGAATCAATGGAATCCCCAACGTGGCGGCATGGGAGAGTGCCGCCGTCGTCTTATTGCGGTAGTAAAAATCATAATGTTCGGTCAGGGCTGTCATCAGGTAGGTACAGGAAGCCACCGATTCCATAAAAGCCTGATCGTTAAGCGTAGGGTGAAGAATAAAGTAATTTTCCAATCCTTCGGCTTTGATACTTGCCTGTAATCGCTTAGCACCTCTTGGATTGGGGCTTTTGAGACTGCCGATAATATCAAACTCCACATGGTTCACACCCATTTGCTTGAGTGCTTTTGCCAATTCCAGGATAAAGGCATAATCCCGTCGCCGATAATCAATCAGCCCCTGGATACCAATCCGGATTTTATTCTCCGGAGCATTTTTCACAACGTCGGTCGCCGAGAAAAAAGGCAGAAAATACCCTTCCAGCGGGAGGGACTCGCGATACGATGCATAGACCACGTCGCTGATGACGTAGTAGTGCTCATGCGGCAGTGCCTCCAGCTCTTTGTATACGGCTCGGGCCGGATTATGCAAAACAGCTATTTTTTGTGGTGCACGAATCTCTCTGAAAAGATCAAAGTTGCGCTCCGGTTCAATGGAGTTGAGCACCACCACATCCGCTGCGGTCTCATCTATCAGGCGTTGGATTTTCTTTTTAAAAAATAGTGTCTGAAGCTGGAGTTTTCTCAAAAGATAACTCAACCAACGAGGGTAGAGCTGGGAGAGGTTTGCATAGGTTCTGGACAGCTCCTCGTGCTTGGCGTTGTCGACGTAATAGCTGATATGGACATCATCCCCAAGGAGATCGGGAAGTAGGTTGGCATAGATGGGAAACGTCTCTGTATGATAGTTGTTCAGTTCAAAAACCAAAACCTGTTTCATGGGCAATCTTTAGTAAATTTATTTAATGAATAATAGGCCATTTTAACACAGGCCAACCAAGAAGGTCTTTTATGCAAACATCTCCAGCGTCACCGGTGTGCCTTTTTCCAACTTCCGGAGCGCTTTTTTCCCAAGTAACTGTGAAAGAAACTTCGGATGCAGCCCGAATCCGGGCCGAACGCTCCGGACATTGGCCTCGGTCACCACGTCGCCCGCTTCCATATCTTCGGCGATGAAGAGACTGCGGGAGAACTCCCGGGATTTTTTCTTTTTCTCCGTCATCTCGTAACTGACGGACCCAAGCAGTTTTTCCGTGTCGCGAACCGCCTGCACCATCTGGGCAAACTCGGTAATATCCAGAGAAAACGCCGCATCCGGACCGCCCAGAGACTTCTCCAGAATAAAGTGCTTTTCAATGACCGTCGCCCCCAGAGCCACGGAAGCGATGGGCGCGGTGATCCCCAGGGTATGATCGGAAAAGCCCGCACTCACGTCAAAGCGCGCCGCCATCTCCGGAATGGTCAGCAGGTTGGCCTCTTCCAGAGGTGCGGGGTAGGCGCTGGTGCATTTGAGCAGCACGATCGCTTCGTTGCCCATCCGCTTGCAGGCGGCAACCGCCTCTTCGATGTCCGCTAGCTCGGCGATACCGGTGGAGATAATGACCGGCTTACCCTTGCTGGCAACATATTCGATGAGGGGAATGTCCGTGATCTCAAAGGAGGCGATCTTATAGGCCGGTACGTTCATCTTTTCCAGAAAATCCACGGCCGTCTTGTCAAAAGGAGAGGAAAAAAGCGTGATCCCGATGGCATCGGCGTATTGTTTCAGCTCCGGCTGCCACTCCCAGGGCATGTAGGCTTCGGTGTAGAGATCATAGAGGCTCTGCCCGTCCCAAAGCGTGCCCTGCTTGATCTGGAAGTACTCATTGGAGCAGTTGAGTGTAATCGTATCGGCGGTGTAGGTCTGGATCTTGACCGCATCGGCCCCGGCCTCCTTGGCGGCCTTGATGGATGCCTTGGCGATCTCGATCTTGCCGCCGTGGTTAGCGGAGAGCTCGGCAATGATGTAGACGGGATACTGCGCCCCGATTTTTCTTCCATTTATCTGCATAAATCTACCTTCTGTTTTCTTTATTCAGCTGCATACAGAGCACCTCTTGTCCATTGATGTTTTTTGTGCCGGTCTGGATAAATCCATATTTTTTATGCAGGTTAATCACCTGTTTATTGGTCGCAAAGACTTCAAGCATCAAAACATCCAGTCCCAAAATATCAAAGGCATAGCGGATTGAAATCTCTTCAAGCACTCGGCCAACACCCGGAGTGGCATCAAAGGGGTTGGAATAGAGTGCAAACACCACCGATTTTTGCTCCGGAT
Organism: Helicobacteraceae bacterium; assembly: GCA_003250175.1. Taxonomy (GTDB): domain Bacteria; phylum Campylobacterota; class Campylobacteria; order Campylobacterales; family SZUA-545; genus SZUA-545. Next base: position 1,936 of record QKHD01000040.1, on the reverse strand, counting down.
CAATCTCCTTAAAGTTGATTGTTCCGACCGTCTTCTCTTGCCAACGTACAAGAAAATAGCGTTTGCTCGTATCATCCTTTAACGCATCGATATACTTCAAATGCGCCTCTTGGGATATTGCACTTTGCGTATACATCCATTTTTGTATCTCCGGATGGTTTCGCATGGTCAAGACGTCTATTTTCTCTTCATCCGTTAAATCGATATAGTTGATCAGCGTGATCTCCCCATAGGATTCAAGATGCATGGTCATAGCAGCTCCTTTAACACTTTTTGAGCACCCAGCCCGTCACACACGCCCGATGCATTACGCCCAAGGGGCACCATCCAATCCGCTGCCGTTTCCATGAGTCCGGGCAGTTGATCCAGGGTTTGCAACACCTTGATCACATGATCTTCGGCAAGCAGCCGTGCGATCTCGCGTTGATTTTCCGCAATGACGGTCTGGATCGTCGGCAGCCCCAGGCAACAGCGTTCCCACGTTGTGGCACCCGCCGCACCAATAGCAAGATCGGCATCTGCCATGATCTCTGCCATATTGCCCACATTGACAAAAACCAAAGTTTTCCACGGCATCGATGCGGCACGCTGTTTTACCGCTTCAGCATGCGGCGCCGTTGCACCCATGATAACCGTAATTTCCAAATCTTCCGGCAGTCGCACGCACGAAAGTTTATCTAGAATTTTTCCGGTCATGTTGTCCGAATCCGTACCGCCCAGCGTAATAAGTAAGCGCTTCAACTCCGGATTAGCCCGTCGCGTCAGACTGTACTCTCTCCACTTGGCAAATTCCGGACGAAGCAGCGCATACTCTGAACCAGCCAAAATTTGGCACTGCTCCGGAACCAACGATGCGTATTTTTCCCTGCGACTCTTGTAATTCTGATCCAACAGCAGATCACACCGATGCTTCCGATCTCCCAAGTCATCAATGACCATGAGCTTTTTACACGCATCTATCAGTGCCGTTTCCCATAGTGTGTCAATGGCATAGTGATCCACAATAAGCCAATCCGGAGCAAGCCCCTGCACAATACGTCGGCATACTTCGGCATCTTCTTCCTGGGAGGTTCCCAGCCACTCCGCATGGGCTAGCTGCCGGGAATAGACCGCTTCCTCTTCCCGGCTTTCCAGTGCGTAGACCTCAAACCCTTGAATACGGATGAAATCGATAAGGTTTCCTTCGTGCTGCCGGCATATAAATGAGACCCCGTGCCCCGCTTCTTTTAACATGCTTGCCAGGGTCAGGCAGCGCATCACATGCCCGGTTCCGATCCGAATCGAGGCATCGGCCCGGAAAATAACAATCACAAAAGCTCTCCAGATTGCTGCAGTACGTGATACATGATTTCAGCGCGGCGCCAATCCTCCGGAGTGTCAATATCCTGTACCAGATATCGCGGAAGTACATAAGGAGCGGCCTGTTTGGAAAAAACCGTCTCCAGACGCTTAAAAGCGTCGGCCCTTCCCCAATAAAACTGCCCGGCATCATGAAAAGCCTCTTCCAGATCCTGTGAACGCGTAGCAAACTGACTTGCGTCAAACATCTCCACCCGCTTTTCCGCCGTAATCCGAATGGCCCGCTGAATAGGAAACGGGAAGCTGGCGACGGTAAAACAGTAGTCTGCTCCGGAGCTTTGAAAGGTTTCGTAGGCTCCCTTTAGTGATTGCGCCATCACAAACGGTGCGGTTGCATAGAGGCAGCACACATCCGTCGGCAATTCGTTCTGCTGCTCAAACCACTCAATCGCATGCTTAACAACCGGCAAGGTTCCCGCATGATCATGGGAGAGTTCCTCCGGACGGATAAAGGGAACCTCAGCACCAAACCGCATGGCGACCTCGGCTATTTCATTATCGTCCGTGGAAACAACCACTTTGTCAAAACATCCGGAAGCGAGGGCCGCCTCGATCGAATAGGCGATCATGGGCTTGC
>QKHD01000327.1 GCA_003250175.1 Helicobacteraceae bacterium | reverse complement strand
ACCAGACCGGTTTCCAGGGAACAGAGGGCTTTTTGTACGGACTCTTTAAAGGTCGCACCGATGGCCATAACCTCACCCACGGACTTCATGGAGGTGGTCAGGGTCGAATCCGCCTGGGGGAACTTCTCGAAGGTAAAGCGGGGAATCTTGGTTACGATGTAGTCGATGACCGGCTCGAAGCTGGCGGTGGTTCCGGTGATGTCGTTTTTAATCTCATCCAGGGTGTAGCCGACCGCCAGCAGGGTAGCGACTTTGGCAATGGGGTAACCGGTTGCCTTGGAAGCAAGCGCGGAGCTTCGAGAAACCCGTGGGTTCATCTCGATAACGATCATACGGCCCGTCTCCGGATTAACGGAGAACTGGACGTTGGAGCCACCGGTATCCACGCCGATTTCGCGCAGAATTTTAAAGGAGGCATCCCGCATCTTCTGATACTCTTTATCGGTCAGGGTCAGGGCAGGTGCAATGGTAATGGAGTCACCGGTGTGAACACCCATGGGATCGAGGTTTTCGATGGAGCAGACGATGATGCAGTTGTCCGCACGGTCACGGATAACTTCCATCTCGTACTCTTTCCATCCGAGCAGGGACTCTTCGACAAGAATTTCGTTGATGGGGCTGGCTTCCAGACCTTTTTTCGCCAAGTCTTCGTACTCGTCGATGTTGTAAGCCACACCGCTGCCGCCGCCGGCCAGGGTGTAAGAGGCACGGATAATAATCGGGAAACCGATCTCCTTGGCCGCTTCCATTGCCTCTTCGATTGTATAGGCGTAGCGGCTGAGAGGAAGGTCCATCCCGATTTTGAGCATCGCCTCTTTAAAGGCCTGGCGGTCTTCGCCTTTTTTAATCGCCTCCGGATTGGCACCCAGGAACTTTACATTGCCCAGCATGCCCTTTTCGTGCATCTTCATGGCAACGTTAAGCGCCGTCTGACCACCCATGGTGGGCAGAATGGCATCGACTTTTTCCTCTTTGATAATACGGGCGATAACATCCTCATGGATCGGTTCGATATAGGTGCGGTCGGCAAACTCCGGATCGGTCATGATCGTCGCCGGGTTGGAGTTGATCAGGATGACACGGTAACCCTGCTCTTTAAGGGTCTTCGCTGCCTGCGTACCGGAGTAGTCAAACTCACACGCCTGACCGATAATAATCGGTCCGGAACCAATCAGTAGAATATTTTTAATATCGTCGCGTCTTGGCATTCTTGTCTCTTTATTTGGTTTCTTCGATTAGATAAAAATAGCTGGGATTGAGCATGTTGTAATAGGGCTCAATCACCGCCTCCTTATAGGCGTGGACCGTCTGGACGCTCTTGACCTTGCCGACTTTGATACCGGCAAAGAAGATGTCGTCCAGACCGCTGGTCAGCACCTCGTCCCCTTCGTTGATGTGCATCCAGGATGGGATATATTTGACCACCATCTCCCGGGAGTTTTTCCCGATGACGATGCCGGGAGCCCGTTTTTTCCCTACGTAGACCGCGTAGGAACATTTGGGGTCGCCGTTTAGCAGGGCGAGGGCCGCGCCCCCCTCCCCGCCGGTGATGATGCCTGCTGTCATATTATTATACACCAGGCCGTAGATTTTTGACGCGTTGTAATCCTTGTAGTCCACCCAGAGCTTTTGAAAATAGGGCAGTTTGGCGTAGGAGGTAACCCGAACAACCGTCAGTTTCGGATCGTATCCCTTTTCGTAGCCTTTGAAGCCTCCCAGCTCCACCACTTCTCTGGCAAAACCGTTGAGCAGCAGGCTCTTTTCCTTGAGGCGTTCGTTCTCTTCCGTCAGGCGCTCAATGGTTTCGGCCTGATAGAAGTGGCGATCGATAGACCGGCCGATACTCTCTTTAACGTCCAGATAAAATTTCTTTATCTGGTCGCTGACGTGAAACATCGGGGTATTGGACAATACGCCCGATTTAAACACGGTGACCACGATGGCCAAAACAAAGAGAAGTACCAGACCCTTTTTAATCATATGCTATTTGTTGCAGCAGCTCGATTTCTTCAAGGACGCGTTCGGTCCCTTTGGCAACCGCAAGAAGCGGCTCATCAGCGATGTAAACAGGCAGTTTGATATCTTCGGAGAAGTATTTATCCAGACCTTTGAGCAGTGCGCCGCCGCCGGTCAGGACGATCCCGTTTTCAACGATGTCCGCCGCCAGATCCGGAGGGGTGATTTCCAGAACGTCTTTGAGCGCGTGCATCATGTCTTTAAGCGGTTCTTCCAAGGCTTCGCGCGCTTCGTCGCTGGTCAGCTCGATGGTGGAGAGCAGACCGCTGATCTGATCGCGACCTTTTACGAAGATGGAGAGTTTCTCTTTGGGTGGAACGGCATTACCGATCTCGATCTTGATCTCTTCACCGGCACGTTCACCGATAAGCAGGTTGTATTTGCGTTTGAGGTAATCGACGATGGCCATGTCCATTTTGTCTCCCGCTACACGGATGGATTTGGAGATAACCAGACCGCCGAGGGAGACGACACCGATCTCTGTGGTACCACCACCGATATCGACAACCAGGGACCCTTTTGGTTCCTTAACGGGCAGACCGGCACCGATTGCAGCCGCCATCGGTTCTTCGATCAGGAAAACCTCGCGGGCACCCGCACTCATGGCGGACTCTTTTACCGCTTTGCGTTCAACCTGAGTCAGACCGTAAGGGACACAGATAACGATGCGGGGTCGGATAAAGGCTTTTCGCTTGTGGACTTTTTCGATGAAGTAGCGGATCATGCGTTCCGTCATATCGAAGTCGGCGATAACGCCGTCTCGCATGGGGCGGACTGCCATGATGTTGCCGGGAGTCTTACCGACCATCTCTTTTGCTTTTTTCCCAACAGCCAGGATGTTCATCCGGCCCATGGTATCTCTCTGTACCGCTACAACAGAGGGTTCGTTGATCACAATCCCGCGTGTTTTTACCATAATAATCGTATTGGCCGTACCCAAATCGATCGCCATATCGCTCGAAAACATTCCGATCAGTTTATCTAGAATCATAGACTTTCTTCCTTATGCACTTTTTTCAACGTCCGAAACTTTCACCAGAAGCGGTTCCTTCTTCTCAGTGACACACTCCTTGGTGATCACCACCTCATACCCTTTTAACTCCGGAAGCTCATACATGGTCTCCAGAAGGATATTTTCCATGATGGAACGCAGACCCCTTGCACCGGTCTTACGCTTGAGCGTCAGCTCGGCGATGGCGCGCAGGGCGTCATCGGCAAAGCTGAGCTTCGCTCCGTCCAGGTCAAAAAGTTTTTCGTACTGCTTGACCAGAGAGTTTTTAGGCTCTTGCAGAATCCGAACCATATCCTCCACGTCCAGCTCCTGCAGCGTCGCCGTGACGTGAAGCCGTCCGATCAGCTCCGGAATCAGCCCGTAGCGGATCAGATCGTCCGGCTCCAGCATGGAGAGGATATTGGTTCGCTCTTTTTTGCCCCGTTTTTCCTGGTTAAAGCCCAGAACGTTGCCGCCGAGGCGGCGCTCGATCAGTTCTTCGATCCCCTCAAAGGCTCCGCCGGCGATAAAGAGGATGCCGGTGGTATCGATCTGGATAAAGTCCTGGTTGGGGTGTTTGCGCCCGCCCTTGGCGGAAACGTTCACCACGCTGCCTTCGATGATCTTCAGCAACGCCTGCTGTACCCCTTCGCCGCTGACGTCGCGGGTAATGGAGCGGTTTTCGCCCAATCGCGCGATCTTGTCGATCTCATCGATAAAGACGATCCCCTTCTGAGCTTTTTCCACGTCGCCGTCGGCGGCCTGAAGCAGTTTGGTGAGAATGTTTTCCACATCTTCGCCCACGTAACCCGCTTCCGTCAGGCTCGTGGCGTCCGTGATGGCGATCGGTACATCGAGATAGCGTGCCAGGGTCTGGGCGATCAGGGTCTTGCCGCTTCCGGTAGGCCCGATCAGCAGCACGTTGGATTTGGCGATCTCCGTATCGTCCTCTTCATTACGAACCTGTTTAAAAATCCGCTTGTAGTGGTTGTAGACAGCGATGGAGAAGACCTTTTTCGCCATGTCCTGGCCGATAACGTATTCGTCCAGAATCGCCTTGAGCATCTTGGGGGAGAAGGTGTCGAAATCGATCTCGATCTCCTCTTCCATGCTCTCGCCGATCATCATTTTGTAGGCCGCCATGATGCAGTGTTTGCAGATATAGGCTTCCTGTCCGGCGATGATGGGGTTCTCGGCGCTCTCAACGGCACCGCAGAAACTGCAGCGTTTATTTTGCATCGTCGTCGTCCTTTTTGTGATCGTAGGGGATTCCCCGCTTGGAGGCGATGATAAATTCGCACATCTGCTTCGTGAAATCCCCTGGGTTTTGTTCAAGCAGCTGCGCCGCCGCCTCTTTGATCGCCCGTCCGGAGCGGAAGAGAATGCGGTAGGTGGTTTTGAGCTCTTTGACCGCCTCGCTGCCGAAGTTTCGCTTAAGACCGATCAGATTGAGCCCGCGCACATCCGCACGGTTCCCTTCCGCCAGAACAAAGGGCGGAATATCCTGGGTGACGGCGGAGGCACCGCCAAACATGCAGTAAGAACCCAGCTTGACAAACTGGTGCACCGCGGTCATGGCACCAAAAACGTTCTTGTTGCCGATTTCGACGTGGCCGCCGATGTTGGTGGCGTTGGCCATGATGTTGCCGTTACCCACTACGCAGTCGTGGCCGATGTGGCAGTAGGCCATGATGTAGTTGTCGTTGCCGATCACGGTTTTTTTGTGGGAGTTGTGGGTACCCAGGCTGATCAGGACGTACTCCTTGATCTGGTTGCGGTCTCCGATGATCAGCTCGACCTTCTGGCTTTTGTCATGCCCGATGGACTGGGGCATTTCACCCAGAACGGTAAAGGAACCGATCTCGCAGTCGCTTCCGATGGTCGTATGGTTGTAGATGCAGGCACCGTTTTTAATGACGGTGTTGTCACCGATTTTGGCGTTTTTGCCCACAAAGGCAAAGGGACCGACGGTGACGTTTTGGCCGAGTACGGCGCCCTCTTCGATAATGGCTGATGGATGGATGCCGCTCACGTTATTTATCCACCACCATGGCTTTAAGCTCCGCTTCGCTGGCCAGTTCGCCGTCTACGTACGCTTTGCCGTCAAAGACCCACATCGGTCCAC
>QKHD01000220.1 GCA_003250175.1 Helicobacteraceae bacterium | reverse complement strand
CGTCGGATACGCGGGCAACACCGATCTGAAAAAGGTCGTCCTTGACGGCCTGCAGGAACTGGAATACCGCGGCTACGACTCTGCCGGTATCGCCCTCTTTCAAAACGGCTCCATCGATGTCTACAAAGAAGTGGGCAAACTGATCAACCTCCGGAACAAAACCGACGAAATCCAGACCTCCGGACCCGGTCTGGCCATCGGCCACACCCGCTGGGCAACCCACGGCAAACCCACTGAACTCAACGCCCACCCCCACGGTGCGGAACACAGCGCCGTCGTACACAACGGGATTATCGAAAACTACGCCGTCTTAAAAAAAGAGCTAGAAGCCCAGGGGGCGGTCTTTATCAGCCAGACCGATACGGAGGTCATCGTCCACCTCTTTGAATCCTGCTTCCGCGCCAACCCCAACCCTGGCGAAGCCTTTGAAGCAACCGTCGCCAGACTGGAAGGGGCCTACGCCATTTTGCTGGTGACCCAGTCCGAGCCGGAAAAAATCTACTTTGCCAAAATGGGTTCACCCCTTGTTATCGGAACCGGTAACAACGAAAACTTCTTCGCCTCCTCCGATGCCCCGCTGATCGGCCTCGCCAAAGAGGCGATCTACCTCGAAGACGGCGATTACGGCTACATCACCCAAAAAGAGATCGCCATCTTCCGTGGGAAAAAACCGGTCTCCCATCCCAAACGCCCCCTGCCTGCCAGCAAGATCAGCGCCCAGAAAGAGGGCTACCGCTTCTTCATGGAAAAGGAGATCTACGAGCAGTCCGTGGTGATCAACGACACCCTTATGGGCCGCCTGGAGGGCAACCGGGTCGTTCTGGATGAACTCAACCACATCGATTTTGAGGGCATCACCCGTATCAAGCTCTGCGCCTGCGGCACCAGCTATCACGCCGCCCTGGCAGCAAGCTACCTGAGTGAGCGGATCGCCAAGATGCCGACCAATGTGGAGATCGCCAGCGAATTCCGCTACAAAGAGCCCCTCATGCGCACGGACGAACTCTTTGTGGTCATCAGCCAGAGCGGTGAAACCGCCGACACTCTCGAAGCACTGAAGATGGCCAAACGAGCCGGCATGCGCACCATTGCGATCTGTAACGTGGACAACAGCTCCATCGTCCGCGAGGCCGATGCCACCGTATTGACCCGTGCCGGTATCGAAAAAGGGGTCGCCTCCACCAAAGCTTTCGCTACACAGATGATGACCCTGTGGATGATGATTCTCTACGCGGCCCAGCGCAACCGGACCCTCAGCGAAGAGACCCTCGCCCACGAGATTCAGGCCCTGCGCCAGTGCCACCGCGCCCTGGAAGTCGACCCCAAACTGCACGAAAAGATCAAGCGCCTCTCCAAACGTTACCTACACGGACACGGCTTCTTCTTTATCGGCCGGGATATTTTCTATCCCCTCGCCCTCGAAGGCGCACTGAAACTCAAAGAGATCAGCTACCTGCACGCCGAAGGCTACCCCGCCGGCGAGATGAAGCACGGCCCCATCGCCCTGGCCGATACGGAGCTTTTCACCATTGCCCTGCTGCCAAAAAGCGTCCTCTATGAAAAGACCAAGAGCAATATCGAAGAGCTTTCCGCAAGGGATTCGACCATTTTGACCATCACCCCGCTTCCCTTCGAGATCACGGACGACATCATCTATATTGAGGATTTTAATCATTTTATGCTAGAGTTTTTCAGCATGATGATCGTCGTCCAGTTGCTGGCTATGGAAATAGCAATCCGCATGGGCAATGACGTGGACATGCCCCGCAACCTGGCCAAGAGTGTCACGGTTGAATAACGCTTTCTTATATCGTTAAAATCCATGAATCCAAGAGCACCGAAATGTCTATGAAACAAAAAATTCTTTCCCGTATCGCCCTGATGATTATCGCCTCGACGGTGGCGGTCATCCTGATCGTACTCTTTAACTTCCGCTCCTACGGCATCAACGCCGCCACGGACAAGGCCGAAATTGTTTCCGAACTGGTCAAAAACGGCCTGACTTCCCACATGATCAACGGCACCATGGACAAGCGGGAGAGCTTTTTAAAAAACATCTCCCACATTAAAGACGTAGAAAAACTCTGGGTCATCCGGAGCGAAATCGTCAGCAAACAGTACGGCCCACCCCGAAAACACGAGATGCCACGGGATGATATCGACCTTAAGGTCCTTGCCTCCGGAGAGAAGGAGATCATCCTTGAAGAGCGCTCCAATCAGGCGCTGCTGCGCGTGACCATTCCCTACAAAGCCAGCGCTGATGAGCTGGTCAACTGCTTCCAGTGCCACGATGCCAACCACGGTGATACCCTGGGGGCTATCAGTATGGAATTTGACATCATGTCCGTGCGTGAAGAGGGTGTGGCGACCATCGTCAAGATTTTGCTCACCACCGTCATTGCCATCGGACTGGTGATCTTCCTGACCAACCGTCTGCTTAACCCTTATCTGGAGCTTTTCGAGTCCCTGAAAAACAGTATCAAAAAAGCCTCCATGGGGAACTTCTCCAACAAGATCGAGACCAATCTGATCGATGAAGCGGGTGAAATGGTGCATGAATACGACACCCTATTGGAAAAGCTGGACAACACTTTTGGACAGATTGACAAGAAGCTCCGGACCTTCGTGGCCACGGAGGCCCAGAACCAGCACGATCCCCTGACCGATGCGGAATCGATCATTACGGCCCTTAACCGCCTCTATCAGTTTAAAAAAGCGATCGAGCAGGATGTCACCAAGGAAGACATCTACAACCGTCTCGCCTTTGTCATGCAGGAGTATTTCAAGGTGAAAAACTTCACCTTTGCCGAGATCAACGCCCAGACCAACGAGTCGGAAATTGTCCTGGAAATCGGCCAGAACATCCCCTGCGATGCCAAAGTGGACAACAATGCCGACCTGTGCCGCGCCAAACGAACCGGGGCCAACGTCTCCTCCGACGACTTCCCCGGTATTTGCGAATGCTTCAAAGCTCCGCAGAAGAACTACCACTGTATTCCGGTGAATGTGGGCGGCCATACGGGTCTAATTATCCATATTATCAGTGATACGGAAGCGGAACACGTCCAAATTAAAAAACAGTCTTCCCTGATCAAAAACTACGCCAACGAAGCGGCGCCGGTGATCGAAACCAAGCGCCTCATGCAGATGCTGCGGGATTCTTCCCTCAAAGACGCGCTGACCGGTCTGTATAACCGCCGATTCCTGGACGAATATGTTGAAAAGCTCAAACCCCAGGTGATCCGTCAGAAGATCAACGTCGGTATCTTGCTGATCGATATGGACCACTTCAAAATGGTCAACGATACCCACGGCCATGACGTCGGGGATATGGTTCTTAAAGAGCTCTCCGGAGTCCTGCACAACAATGTCCGCGAATCCGACCTGGTCATCCGTTACGGCGGTGAAGAGTTTATTGTGCTGCTGATGAACGTGGAGTCGGAAGAAAAAACCATGGATGTGGCGGAAAAACTCCGATCCAAAGTACAGTCTATGGATATTGCCATTGGGGATAACAAGCGTCTTAAAAAGACCATCAGTATCGGGGTTTCCCTCTTCCCCAACGACAGCGAATCGATCTGGCAGGCTATCAAGTATGCCGATATCGCGCTGTATGAGGCGAAGAAAAGCGGCCGAAACCGCGTGGTTCGATTTGAGAGCCACATGTGGGATGCGGATCAGAACTTCTAAACGATCCGCCCGGTTCGCTCAGATTTTAGAGCGGATCTTGATCTTCTGCGCGTTAAAAATCTCGATCGCCTTTTGAACAAAAGGCTCATTCAAAATCTCCCGGCCATCCACCTCTTTGGGGCGTTCGCCTCCGGAGAGGCCCAGGCTGTTTTCCATGCAGCTCCCCGCATCGCCCGTCTCCACATCTTCGATCATAGAAGAGGAGTCCTCATTGGCATAGGCCGCGTCGGGCAGATCCGTTTCGAATGGCTCCGGAGTGCTTACGGGCTCAGTTTTTTTTTTGCTCTCTTCGTCGCAGGGGACCGCTTCGATCACGACCTCTATCCCAAAGACTTCCTGGATCAAATGGCGAATAACCGACCAGTAGGTACGCAGCTGCTTTTTGCACCCCTCATCGGCACAGCTCATCCAGCGAAGTACACCCGCTTCAAAACTCAGAACCGTCACGTGCTCTTCAAAGCAGCGGCCCAACTCCACATCACGATCATAGATTTTGTCAACCAGCAACTGGGCTTTTTGGGCCAGCGTATCAACGGGAGCCGCTGAAGCAGCCGGTATAGCGACCGCTGCGGGTTCTGCCGCCGGCTTGCTCTCCGGAATTGGAGCCGCCGCTGCCACTGGAGCCATCGGCTCACTTTGGCGCGGCGGGGCACTTTCGAGGTGGGTTTGAAGCTTGTGAATCTGATGGGAAATTTCGTCGCTTTTAAGGGCTTCGAGCATTTTAAACATCATCAGGGTCAGGGCAAACCCGTTATCGGCATTCATCCCCAAAAGGCTTTTCGTCTGGGCCATGATCCGGAAAAAACGCTCGATGATAAAGGGACTCATCATGCCGCTCGGTTCATAAAACTTACGTTTGAGGTACTCCACGATATCTTCCAGCAGCACCTCGGAATCATACGCCTCAAACTCTTGGGCAATAGTACGCAGGGTGTCCACATCCTGACGCATAATCGCCTCAAACATCCCCTCGATTTTGGATGGGTCCAAAATGCCCAGCATCCGAACGACGCTGTCAACGTCGACGCTTCCTTTGGAGAAGATAATCGCCTGATCCAAAAGGGTTAGCGTGTCCCGCAGGGAACCGCTGCCGCTCCGTGCCAGAATCTCCAGGGCTTCCCCTTCAAACTCGATCTGCTCCTGGCTGAGAATATCCTGCAGATGGCGCACGATATAAGGCGGTGCGATCTTTTTAAAACTGAAGTGCTGGGTGCGGGAGAGAATGGTCGGCGGCAGCTTCAGGGGATCGGTGGTTGCCAGAATGAATTTAACATAAGCCGGCGGCTCTTCCAGGGTTTTAAGCAGGGCATTAAACGCCTCGCGAGTGAGCATATGGACTTCGTCGATAATGAAAATTTTATAGCGTGCCGTGGAAGGCTTGTATTTGGTGTGTTCGATCATCTCGCGGATGTCGTCAATTTTACGGTTGGAGGCGGCATCCATCTCGATAATGTCAATGTGCTTGTAGGCGTTGGC
>QKHD01000175.1 GCA_003250175.1 Helicobacteraceae bacterium | reverse complement strand
CCCCTTTGAAACCGAAACACTTGTTGCCAGAAGTAGTGTTGATACCTCGTCTCAGGTGATGGAAGGTGAGACCAATACCACCGACAGCGGTGCCGAATACGAAGAGTATGTCTATGTTGATGACGACAATCAACCCCTAGCAGATCTTAACACCTCCGGAGAGACCATCGAATATGTTGTCTTTGCCGATGAACCGGGAAGCGAGCCTGAAGAGGAGCCGACCTTTGTTGAGGAGACTCCGGCTAAATCTCCCAAAAAACGTCCGCCTTTACCTTCCCATTTTATGTCTGTTTCTATGGGGAGCGTTACTTCAACTGTTTCCACCCAGCTCTATACAGTCGCCAACAGTACGATTTATTCCCTTCAGCCTGGTGACCATACCTTTACCGCTGATGGCAGTGCCTACAATTTCAGCAGTAACGAAAGCTACACAGCGATTGCATTCAGTTATGTCTACCGCACAGGAATGCCCGGACACGGTTTCCACCTGACCGGATATTATGACGATCATGTTGCTGAAGCCCAGGTTGGTTACCACTTTATTTTTCCCGATCTTCTTGGGTTTTATCCCGGATTTAAATTGCATGCCGGAGTGGGCTATAAAGATGCCAATGAGTACCGTCCACCCGATGCCTATGCGGGTGGCTTTGCCTTTTTGCTGGAACGCCGTGTATCCGATAATTTCATATTGGGTCTGGAAGCAGGAGTTAATTACCGTGACTGGTTACGCATAAGAGATGTCTATGGAAAGTTTGATCAGGAAGATCAGGAGTCAACGTTACTCCTGAACCTCTCCTACGGATTTCTTTAAGGGGTTACTGGCACCCCTCACATTCGATACTTCGGTCAGCTACATCGACCTCTTCCACTGCTTCGGCAGACTGGCTTCGTAGGTAGTAGGTGGATTTGCAGCCCAGTTTCCAGGCCAGCATGTAGATGTCGTTGAGCACCTTGCCGCTGGCACGGTCGAGCTTCATGAAGATATTAAGGCTCTGGCCCTGATCAATCCACTTTTGTCGGATCGCCGCGGCCTTCACCAAAATCTGCTGGTCCAGCTCATAGGCCGGGGTGTAGTACTGCCAGGTCTCTGTAGAGAGGTTGGGTACGACCACCGGGATCAGTCCGGAGAGGTTCTCTTCAAACCACTTACGTTTATAGATCGGCTCGATCGTCTGGGTCGTCCCCGTCAGGATCGAGATGGATGAGGTCGGAGCGATCGCCATCAGATAACCGTTGCGCATTCCGTCTTTTTTAACTTTTGCCTTCAGGTCATCCCAGTTGTACTCGTAGCCAAACAAGCCGCCACGGTCAATCAGTTTCATGGTTTCGCGGTTGGCCGTATCGATCGGCATGATGCCCCGTGCCCATTTTGAACCGGCAAAGTTGGGGTAGCACCCTTTTTCCAAAGCCAGCTCGCTGGAGGTGAAAATCGCGTTGTAGCTGATCATCTCCATGACTTCGTCAACTTTTCTAAAGTGTTCTTCGCTTCCCCACATACACTGGTTTTCCGCCAGCATCTGGGCTTCACCCATCACACCAAGACCAATGGCTCGGGATTTGAGATTGGTTGTTTTTACCTTGCGAAGCGGGTAGAAGTTCAGATCAATGACATTGTCCAGCATACGGACGGCCACCGGAACAACCCGCTCGATATCTACTTTTTGGTGGACTTTGGAGAGGTTGATACTGGCCAGGTTACATACGGCGGTCAGGCCGTCTTCGTGCTCTTTGCAAACGTGGTAGACCCGCTTGCCGCCGATGCTATCGAGCGCGGTGACTTTGTTGGCCTTTTTGGTGACACCGACATCCGTGGTGATCTCTGCTTCCTCATCATAGTAAGCGATTTCACCGTAGCCACCCAGAACGTCCGGCTCAAACTCCACCTTGACCTTGTAGTGGTTGGGTGCGGTATTTTGGAAGATCTCGGTGCAGAGGTTGGAGCTTCGGATGATACCGGCGTGATCGTTGGGGTTGGATCGGTTGGCCGTATCTTTAAAGCCCAGGAAGGGGCTGCCCGTCTCAAAGTAGCTGAGCAGGATTTTTTTCCACAGATCTTTTGCTTTGATGGTGACACGGGTAATACCGGCATCCTCTTCGTACTCCTGGTAGCGGCTTTCAAAAGCGTCGCCATAGATGTCGCTGAGGTCCGGAGTCTGATAGGGGTCGAAGAGACTCCACTCCATATCGTTTTCAACCCGCTTCATAAAGAGGTCGTTGATCCATACCGCAGGGAAAAGATCGTGGGCACGTCGGCGCTCCTCTCCGGAGTTTTTCTTCAGATCCAAAAAGTCCAGAATATCCATGTGCCACGGCTCGATATAGACGGCGATAGCCCCCTTCCGGGTTCCCAGCTGGTCAACGGCAACGGCAATGTCGTTTTCGATTTTCAAAAACGGCACCACACCGCCCGCGGCATTTTTGTGGCCGTCGATAAAGGAGGCGCTGGCGCGAACCTTGTTCCAGTCCCAGCCGATCCCGCCGCCAAATTTGGAGAGCAGGGATTTTTCCTTGTACCCGTCAAAAATCCCTTCGATATTGTCCGGAGTAGAACCGACAAAGCAGGAAGAGAGCTGGTGGCGTGGGGTTCTCGCGTTGGAGAGGGTCGGGGTTGCAGCCATGACCTCGAAGCGGGAGAGTACGTCGTAAAACTGTTTTGCCCAATACTGACGATCTTTTTCATTTTGGGCCAAAAACATCGCTACGGCCATAAACATCTGCTGGGGCAGCTCGATGGGATCGCCGTTGCGGTTTTTAATCAGGTAGCGGTCGTAGAGGGTTTTGATGCCCAGGTAGTTAAACTGAAGATCGCGCTCCGGTTTGAGGTAGCTGTTCAGATCATCCAGGTCGTATTTTTCCTTGAGCCCGGTCAGGATTCTCCCTTCCTTCTCCCCAATTTCAAAATAGTGGCTGAGGTGCTGATAAGCCTCGCCTTTTTTCCCGCTGGTCGCTTTTCCGACGCGGTGGTAGAGATCGTACAGGAACAGTCGCGCAGCTACGAATGTCCAGTCGGGGCAGTCCACATCAATTTTATCCACAGCCGTTTGAATCAGAGTCTGCTGAATCTCTGTTGTACTCATCTTGTCACGGAACTGAATCTTGGCGTCAAGCTCCAGTTCAGACTGAGATACGTTACTCAGCCCTTCCACCGCATCAGATGTGTATTTCTGAATTTTTTTAATGTCCAGGGGTTCTAGTCGTCCGTCTCGTTTCACTACAGTCAGCATTCAAATCTCCGTTGGTTTGTTGGAAAAATTTTAGCTCAAAAGGGTGAAATTCTAGCTTTAGCAGAGGGGGTGGCGAAGGGGGATTTACAATAAGAAAAAGTTATATTAGTTATTTGGGCGGCGCCACCACTGGACTGGCCGCCCCCTTGATGATTATTTTACGAGACGGTAGGAAATTTTTTGTCCGGCAAAAAGAGGAACCACGTCAAAAATCTGCTCCGGAACCACCCATTCAGCCTTTTCCAACGTCACGATATGCTCCGGAGGGGTGATGCCATAGATGTTTTGCGCATGGTCGCTGACAAAGCCCTGCAACAGATCCAGTTTGCCGTGGCGGTCAAAAAAATCGGCCAAAAGCGGCAAGACAACCGGAGCGGAAAAAATCCCGGCGCTTCCTGCGGCACTCTCTTTTTTCTCCTTGGGATGCGGAGCGGAATCACTGCCGAACATAATTTTCGGGTGGCCGGACAAAACAGCCCGCTGGATCGCATCGCGGTCCGCCGGTGTTTTGATGATTGGCTTGCAGAAGGTGTGAGGCTGCAGCATACCGCCGATGACATCGTCCAGTGTCAGCAGCAGGTGGTGAACGGTCACGGTGGCGTAGAGATTGGGGTACTTGTCCAGCGTCGTTATCGCCTCTTTGGAACTGATGTGTTCCATAATGATTTTCAGTTTGGGGAAGGCCGCGGCCAGGGCTTCGAAAATCGGCATAAACTCTTTTTCCCGGTCCATAACAAACCCGTTGGTTTCCCCATGGATGGAGAGGGGAATATCCAGCTCGCTCATGGCTTCAAGTGTCGGGCGCAGCCCTTCGACGTCAATGCTGGCAAGACCCGTATCGGAGTTGGTGGTCACCCCGCTGGGGTAGAGTTTGACGGCAATAATGCTTGGTTTCAGTTCAACAAGCCGCTCGTAGCTCAGGGTCTCTTTGAGAAAAAGGGTCATGTAGGGTCTGAAATCATCCCGTCCGGTTGCCGTTTCAATCCGTTTACGGTAGGCATCGATGGCTTCCTTGGTTGTTAGTGGGGGCAAAAGATTGGGCATTACCATGGCACCGGCAAACTGCTCGGCGGTGTAGGGCGCCACGTGGGAGAGCATGGCGTCATCCCGGAGGTGAAGGTGCATATCCAAGGGAGAGTTCAGGGTCAGGCTCATGATGATTCGCTTTGTTTTTTTATGGTAATTATAGGGGAAAATGGGATTTTTTCAAACTCTTTTGCAGTATACTGAACTCAAACCCAAAGGAGAAGAGATGGGCATCCGGTACCGATTTGACGATTTTCATAAGGCACTCATTCATGAGATCAATACCCTGGAACGCTACGATGACGAGGTAACCGAAGGGCACCAGCTGAGCGTCGTTCTCTTTTATAACCATGGCGAACTGGACCATGAACTCCTGGCCGATATCCTGGCCAAAGCCTCCCGAAAATCGGACCTGCTCTTTCACGAAAAGGGGCGTTTTGCAATGATCATGCCCGCGACCGATCCGGAGGGGGCTAAACATACACTGCTGGCCATGCATGACTCCATCAAGGCGCTTAGCCAGCTCCATGTACTGAGCTACCCCAGAGATGGCTTTTTAGATGAAACCTTCTACGCGAAATGCTCGTCTATCCTTAATGGGCTTGGCGCGTAAAGCGGTTGAGCATATCTTCTAAAAGAAAACCCGCCTGTCCGGAGGTCGGCTCCCGGTCGAACTCCTGCTGAATCTGATAGACCGCCGCTCCGGATCCGTTTAAAACCTCCAGGCGCATCACGCCCAAGGCGCTGCCCGCGGGGCGTTTTTCCGCGCTGCAGGTGGCAAAATCGATATGGGTTACCACCCGGAACGCACACTCACCACCCGATTTAAAGCGATGACTCAAAATCGCTTCGTAAATACCGGCATAAGGATCACCCTTCTCCGCTTTAAGGCAGTGGGGCACGGAGCCTTTTCCCAGCTGGCGGGCATAGATTTCCCGCTCGCCGCA
>QKHD01000122.1 GCA_003250175.1 Helicobacteraceae bacterium | reverse complement strand
TGACCGGACGCGAGGTTTGGGGGCAGGCTACTCCGTCCCCTTTCCACGAGGTGTTAAAACCGATCCCCACCCCGCACATGAGCATGTCCATGGCCCACTCGGCCGCCAGGGCCAGATCGGCCGTATCGACCGCGCCGCAGTTGTTAAGCGCCGCGCCGCCACGCTCGTAGACGTAATCTGTCCCCATGGCCCATAACCCGCGGCCCGGCGGCAGCCACTTCATGGCAAACATCGATTCGGCCATGGCTTTGGCGTAACGCTGCCAGCGGTTTTCATCCCACCCCAGACGGTTGCGCAGGTAGTGGTGTTTGCGGATGGAGATGATGCCGTTGATGACACGGATCACCGTGTCGGGCCAGTGTTCCTGAGTGCCGTCCGGTTGCAGGCGGCTGTAGGTGCGGTAGTAGGTGGCTTCGCCAAAACCGTCAAAGCCAAACTGCGGCTGAAGGTTCCGGAGGGCTTCGCAGACAGAGAGTTCCAGCCAGAAGCGTTCCTGGATAATCGTATCGCGTTTCATGACATACCTTTTGTAACGGAAATGGATTTGATGATACTACGGTGGGGGGAAGGGGGTCGAGGAGCTGACAGTTTGTCAACTCCCCGTGAAAAACATACTAGAACTTGTAGGTTGCCCGGGCCATAACCCGGTTGCCGATATTGTCCAGTACGGTTTGTGCGGTGGCGTTGCCGGGGGCTTTGGCATCGCGGATCGCGTAGTTGAAATCAAAGCGGGTAGGGCCCTGCAGGTGGTAGGAAAGACCGACCGTCGTGGTGGTAAACTCCCGCTCCAGCGCCGCACTGTTGCTGAGGCGATCGAGGTAGTCGTACCGGGCGATCAGCTCCAGTTTCTGGGTGACGTAGTACTGGGCGTTGAGGTAGTAGCCGCTGGCTTCGTTTTCGCTGTCCGCGGCGAAAGAGAACTGCCACAATGCATCGTACGGGTCGGCATTGGCATCCTTGGCACCGTTGTAGATCATCCCTTCGGCTTTGGTGTACTCGGCCTCAAGTCGCAGACCCTGGTTGTTGTACATCACCCCCGCACCGTAGCGCTTGCGGTCAAACAGCTCATTATTGAGCTGGCGTTTTCCGGAGTGGTACCAGGCAAAAACCTTCAGGCTGTTTTCATCATAGGCCTTGCCGCCGCCGAAGAGGTATTCGCCGGCGAGGTAGGCGTAGTAGTTGTTTTTACCGCTGCTGTTTTCACTGCTTAGGCCCGTACCGCTCCCCACCATGGCGGCGGCGGTCATGCGGATCGCATCGGTTTGGGTCGTATGGAATAGGGAGACCCCGCGGTCGCGGAACGCGTTGACGGAGACCTCCGGAGTCGCCTGATAAAAGTCAACCCCGGCACTGGTGCTCATGACGGCATTGTTGGGAATAAAGCGTTCCAGCAGCAGCTCGTCACTCATTTTGGTAAATTCGATATAGGGTGAGGCGAAGACAGAGCGCATCCCCTCTTCGGCACCGGGGTATTTGAACTGACCCATCCGGATATTGACATAGGGAACCCCGCGGTAGGTGACGGAGGCGTCGGTCAGGTAGTTGCCGGCCCGCTGGCCACCCGGTTTGGTAATGCCGTTGTCCCCGAACTCCGTCATCAGGAAGTAGTTGAGGGTGTTCTCTTTATCCAGCATGCCGCGAACGGCCAAGCGGGCACGCTGCACGGCAAATCCGGACTGGCTGTCGACGCTGGGGGTGAGCATGGAGAAGGGGGTCTGGTTAATCCCGCCGGGATTAATCAAAACGTCTCCGTAGTCCTTTTGATAGGTTGCCTGGATAAAGCCCCAGTAGCGGGGTTTGTCATTGGCGACCTTTTCGCCGTCGACCTTGATCATGGCCGGTTCCGTACCGGAAAGACTCAGCCAGTCGGCTGCGCTTAGGGAGGTGGCCGTCAGGCCCAGACACATACTCAGAATAATAGAATGTCGGCGTTTCATGGTGCTCTCCTTATTTGATTTTTTTGTCGCCACGGATGGCATCTACGTCAAGACCGAAGGCTTTGAAATTGCTCCGGACGGTGTGTTTTTCTTCCAGAACCTTGGAGTTGTAATACCCCATCTGTTCCGCCGGGTAGAGATGGTCTTTGAGGTAGAAGTCGGTATGGGGCTGGGCGTCGACGTAGATGGTGACATCCACCGCGTCCTGGGCGCTCAGCGTAGCATCGCCGAGGGGCATGTTGAACATGACCCAGGTGGCCATCTTGTCGAGTTTGCTCATACCGGCACCGGTGTTGTAGGCACCTTCACCCCATAGTGGAGGAAAGACGTCGACGCCGTTGCCGTCCATGCCGTGACAGGAGGCGCAGCGCTCTTCATAGATCTTTTTACCGTTCAGGTAGTTTTTGTTGGTGGCGCTTTTAATGAGCGGGATCAGGTCTTTGTTGGGCCAGAGCTTGCTGTAGTAGGGGTTGACCGGTTTTTTGGCATTGCCCTTCATGGGCAGGCCGGTGGAGAGCCAGCTGACGTAGGCGGCCATGGCCATGGAGACCTCGGTATCAATGATCGGGCGCTTGCCGTTCATACTGCGCATGAAGCAGTTGTTGATACGGTCCTGGAGACTTTGGACGGTTTTTTCGCGGGCAGAGTAGGCAGGGAAGACGGTTGCCGTGCCCATAAAGGTGCCCAGGCTTTTTGTTTTACCGCCATCGAGGTGACAGGATTTACACTGCAGGCGGTTGCCCACCAGATTCTTGGTCATGGGGTGGGTGTTGGTGTTCATGATAATGTCCTCACCCAGTTTGACCAGGCGGCCAAGCTCCCCTTCGGGGTACTGGGTCGGGGCATCGGGGACTTTGGGTAGCTCGATAGCCATCGCCAGGGTTACCGAGAGAATGCTTGCAACAATCACACGTTTCATCTTTGCTCCTTTGAAGGTGATATGAGAGCATTGTAGAACGTGTGCGTAAGTCGAAAATAAATAAAAAATGGATGAAATTCAATCCCCTTTAAGGGTTGGGGAAGGTATAGGTGAAGGTACTGCCTTTTTTGGGTGTCGAATCAACGTGGATGAAAATGCCATGCCGGTCGCAGATGGTCTTGACAATACTCAACCCGATCCCAAACCCCCCGCTGATGCGCTCTTCCCGGTAGTAACGGGTAAAAATCTTTTCCACATCGGCAATGCCTACGCCTTGATCCTGGACACGCAGGGTGATGCCGTGGGCATGATGTTCCAGCGAAACAAGGATCGTCGTCTTCTCCTTGGAGTATTTAATGGCGTTGGAGAGGGTGTTGTCGATAATGCGCTGCAGCTCGATCTCGTGGATCATGACAAAGCACTCCGGTTCGATCGCCTCCGTGACGGTGATCTGCTTGGCCTGGGCCAGGTCGGAAAAAAATCCGATGCGACCTTTGAGGAACAACGAGAGGTTGATGAGGGTCGGGGTGTAGCTCAGGGTCGGGGCCTTGGCGTGGAACTCCAGGTCTTCGTAGATGACGCTCATGTTTTTAAGAGCCGACTTGATGCGCCGGATATATTTATTGTTCTGATGGTTCATCTCCAACATATCGATATTAAACAACGAAACGCCCAGCGGGGTCTTGAGCTCATGAATGGCATCTTTGATAAATTCGTCCAGATAGGCGTTGATCCGTTTATAAAACTGGACACTCTGGCGGATAATCAGAAAAGAGGCGAGGAGCATCAGGGAGACAATACCGATCAGCATCAGCAGCACGTTATGGACCGTACCCGTATGCTGAATCTCCCCGCAGACGATCAGGGTACGGGCTTCGAAGACATTGGGGTAGAGGAGACGCTGAAGGCAGAGCTGATCGCCGAAACGGTCATACTGGGCATCGAAGGGGTGAACCGACGTTTCCGTCAACAGGGAGAAGATCGCCTGATCGTCCGCATCGTAGATGGCCGCAGTATAGAGCAGGGATCGGGGGAAATAAAAACTCCGCTCCTCCCCTCCTGAGAAGGTATAGATCGCCTGGGAAATTTTTTCGGCATGGGTCTGTAGCTCCTGGGCCAGCTCGATACGGCGGTTTTCCAGGGTGGCGCTGACATAAAACCCAAAGGGGATGGAGACGATGAGGAGGAAAAAGATCAGCTGGGTAAAGATCAGCTTGACCTCCTGTTTAGGCTGTTGCAATGGCGTATCCTAAATAGCGCTGGTTTTTGATCAGCTCTTTGTCGGTCTTTTCCCGGATTTTCTTGACCTCCATCCGGATCGTGGCGTAGGTGATCTCCTTATTATCCCAGACCTCTTCCCTGAGGGTTTCCAGGTCGACATAGGCACCCTTATGGTGGATGAGGGCGATAATGATGTTGCGCTCATTGGGCGTCAGGTCGATCCGGAGGGTATCCCGGTAGAGGGCCTGCTCTTCCGTATCAAAACTAAAAGGCGGCATGAGGGGAAGACGGGGCTGGTCGCTATGATAATGGGCGCGCTGCAGAACCTGCTGAATCCGGTATTTCAGCTCCCGCAGCTCGAAGGGTTTGCGGATATAGTCGCTGCAGCCTAGCTCATACCCCATGCAGACATTGTTGATGTCGGTCAGGGAGGTCATGAAGATGACCGGGAGATGGACATTGTTTTCATGCAGGTACTTCAGCAGATCATACCCGCTCATACCCGGCACGCGGACATCCAGAAGCAGCAGGGCGTAGTGGTGTTCATAGACCGCGTCCAGGGCCTCTTCGCCATTTTCAAAGGGGTGGACTTCGTAGCCCAGGCTTTCGAGAAACTCTTGAATGGATTCCCGGTAGAGGTAGTCATCTTCCAGCAGCAGAATCTTCATTGGATGGTCACCTTTCGTTCGATAATCGTGGGTGGGGCAGGGTTGGCGGACTCTTTTTTCGGGCAGGGCGTATTGATGATCTGATAGGTGGGCAGAAATTTAAATCCGTTGCGTTCCCCTACGGGAATACTGACAAAGATCGTTCCGATGGTCCGGTCGTCCATATCGCGCAGGGGAACGGTCGTAATCAGGGTGTCTCCGATACGCTCATACCGTTTGCTCATCCGTGTCAGCTCCGGACGGTAGCGTACCAGTTGATAGAGGGTGTGGTCGTAGCTTTTTTCCGCGGTCACGTAGTCGCCGACCTCGGCGTTGCCCTTGCAGTAGGTGGCGATATTGAGAAACCCCTTGTGCAGCAGCGGAAGAATGCGGATTCTGTCCTGGGCCAACTGCTCCTTGATCATCTTAAAATCCGTAATCACCTCCAGCGTCCCGATGAAGGTTCCGGAGGCGTCGTACATGGG
>QKHD01000311.1 GCA_003250175.1 Helicobacteraceae bacterium | reverse complement strand
ACCAGATGCTCCAAGGCGGCGATGCCGTAGCTGGAGTTACCGTCAAATAAAAAACGTTCAGCACGCAGTGTGGACATGATCTCTTTGAGCGCGTCCGTAAGTACGGGGGTGATCCCCCTGGCATCGATCGCCTCCGGAGGGATGACGCAGATATGGTACGCGCTCGTTTGGATAATGCTTTCATAGAGCAGGTCGCGTTTTTTGGCGGTCAGTTTTTTGGAGTCATTGAGGCCGGTTATGGGTTCGAGCAGGATGGCACCCGCCACCACCATGGGGCCGGCCAGACAGCCGCGGCCCGCTTCGTCAATGCCACAGAGCGTATTATTTTTCATCTTTGAGTGCCCATTGCCAGTACGGCAGAATTTCTATGTGAATGCCATCATACTCCAAAAGCTCTTCATACCCCATGGTGATAATCTCCAGACGATTGAGCGCGATGCCTTCCGTCAAACGGGCCATCATCCCCAAAACGCCGTCGCGTCCCGTAAAGGGCATGGCGATGACCCCCAGGGCCTCATCGGGAATATAAAAGTCGATCATTCCGTGGTAGTAGATCTCCGGATAGAGTTTGCGCAGTTCGAGCAGGATCATATTTTCGTAGACGGTGGCAAAGTTCTTCTCAAAGGTGACGCCGCTGCGTAGGCCGAAATCATAGGTGTAGATCTTTTTGGCCGCATTGGGCTGGAGGTATTTGGGGAGAAAATCGATCGCCCCTTCCGCCTGCAGCTCTTCTATATACAGGTAAAACTTGTCCTTGGAGAGTTTCATGCGCTGTTTGAGGTGCTGAAAGATCTGATGCATGGAGTAGGCACGCCCCGTCATCCGGAGGGCAAAGAGAAAAATCGCCTCCTTCTGGGGGGCGGCATACATACTGCCCAAAAGATGTTGGATGGCGCCCAGGCGTGTCTCCGGAGGGGTTCGGACAATACCCGGAAGGGTGCCGCTTTTGATAAAGGCATTAAAGGTATGGGTTATCTGGGTGCTCTGGTGGTGGTCAAAGAGCAGGTACTCCTCAAAATCCAGGGGCGGCAGATGGCAGGGGGTGAGACCATGCTCCGGAAAAGGCTGCCTGGAGACGGCGATAATGTTTCCGGAGGGGAAATCCGGAAGGGCCTCCCCACGCCAGCCGTCAATGATCAGCAGGGATATGGGGTGGTTTTTCAAAAAATCCGGCAGTTTTTCCCAGATGGAATACCCCTCCAGGCGGAGGTCAAAAAGGTCTATATAAAGATAGGATTCCGGATCGGAAAAGCTCAAATGGTTCCAAACCAGATAGGTTTTTCCGGAGGAGGGAGGGCCGAAAAGATTGACATTTCCCTCCGGAATAAAAACTTTCCGTTCCAAAAAATCAAATTTTTTGACATCGAATTCGTAGAGATTTTGCAGAATTTCCATTTTTTTGCTTCTTTCGTTTGCTGAAGGGAAAGTTTATATCTTTCCTTTTTAAAAGGAAATAAATTGACATCTAACTCAATATTTACGCCAAAATACATTGACAATTAGGGGTCTCTCTGCTATTATTTCGCATTTAAACGGGTGATTACTATATAAAGGGAACCACAAATATGGAAAAAATCAGACTTAAGCTCAGAGCTTATGATCACAGAGTGCTTGACAAATCCGTAAGCGCTATTCTGGATGCCGTAAAGCGTTCCGGTGCTGAGTTGATCGGTCCTATGCCGATGCCAACGAAGATCAAACGCTACACGGTCCTGCGATCACCTCACGTAAACAAAGATTCACGTGAGCAGTTTGAGATGCGTGTGCATGCTCGAATGATCGACATTGTTTCCGCTACAAGCGAAACCGTGGATCTGTTGATGAAAATCGACCTCGCTCCCGAAGTGGACGTCGAAGTACGATCTATGGCGAATAAAGGGAAATAAGTATGGAATTTATTGCTGAAAAAATCGGTATGAGCCGAACAGTCGGTGCGACCTCCGTTGCGGTAACACTGCTGAAAATCAAAGATATGAAAGTTGTAGAAGCTGCCGAAGGTAAAGCTCTGGTTGCTTACAACGCCGGTAAAGGCATGAACAAAGCGGTCGAAGGCCAGCAGAAGAAATATGAACTCTCCAAAGAGTTCAACAAGTTCGTTACGCTGGACATCGCCAATGCACAAGTTGGTGACCTTGACCTGAGCACACTGGCCGAAGGGATGAAAGTTAAAACAACTCTCAAAACCAAAGGTCGCGGTTTTGCTGGTGTTATCAAACGCCACAACTTCGCTGGCGGTCCTGCTGCCCACGGTAGCCGTTTCCACCGAGCACCCGGTTCTATCGGTAACTGCGAATTCCCTGGACGTGTTCAGAAGGGTCGTAAGATGCCTGGTCAATACGGTAACACCAACGTTACCTGCCAAAACAGCGTTGTTTCCTTCGACGCTGAAAGCAACATCCTGGTTCTCAAAGGCAGCATCCCAGGTGCCAACGGAACACTAGCTCGCGTAAAGGTTATTTCATGAGTGCTGCGATTGTACTAGATAACAAAATGAAGAAAAAAGAGGAAGTTGCACTTCCAGCAGCGTTTGAAGAAATCAACGCTCACAACCTCTACCTGTTCACCAAAGCATACCTTGCCGGTATCCGTGCCAACAGCGCCAGTGCAAAAACACGCAGCGCCGTTAAGGGCGGAAGCAAGAAGCCTTGGGCACAAAAAGGCGGCGGTCGTGCTCGTGCCGGTTCCATCACTTCCCCTGTATTCGTAGGCGGTGGTGTTGCTCACGGTCCAAGCAGCAACAAAAACTACACTCAAAAAGTGAACAAAAAACAGCAGATTCTTGCTCTTAAATTCGCTCTGAATGAAAAAGCAAAAGCTGGAAAACTCTTTATCGTTGACGACATCACTGTTGCCAGCGGCAAAACTAAAGATGCGAACACGATGCTGAAAACTCTTGAGCAGCGTGACGTTCTTGTTGTTAACAAAAACATGAACTACGCCGACGAGTCCGAACTGAAAACATTCCTGGCGTTTAGAAACATCAAAAACGCCTACCTGATCGAAGCGAACGAAATCGATGCCTACATGGTCAGCGCTTACCGCTCCGTCCTGATGCACCGAGACGTTTTTGAGAAATTGACAAAAGAGGGCTAAGATGGCAGATATTACAGATATTAAAGCGATCCTGTACACTGAGAAATCTATCGGTTTGCAGGAAAACGGTGTGATCGTCGTCCAGACATCCCCAAGAATGACTAAAAACAGTCTGAAAGAAGTATTCAAAGAGTACTTCGGTATCAACCCTCTCAAGATTAACTCTCTGAGAATGACAGGTAAGACAAAACGTTTCCGCGGCGTTACCGGTAAGCGTGATGACTTTAAAAAGTTTTACGTGACTCTGCCAGAAGGCAGCCAGATCGAAACACTAGCGGTATAAGGAGCACATGATGGCAATTATTAAAACCTATAAACCATATACCCCTAGCCGACGCTTTATGAGCAATGTCACAAGTGAAGACATTACCAGCAAGCCGTCCGTAAGAGGCCTGATCAAAAAACTGAAGCGTCATGCCGGTCGTAACAACAACGGTCGCATCACTTCACGACACAAAGAAGCCGGTGCCAAGAAACAGTACCGTGTTATCGACTTTAAACGAAACAAAATGGACGTACCAGGCAAAGTTGCTGCCATCGAGTACGATCCGTACCGAAACTGCCGTATTGCACTGATCAACTATGCAGACGGTGAAAAACGCTACATCATCCAGCCTAGCGGTCTGAATGTTGGTGATACGATTGCAGCCGCTCAAACCGGTCTGGACATCGTTACCGGTAACGCGATGCCACTGAAAAGCATCCCGGTCGGTACCATCATCCACAACATCGAAATGAAACCAGGTAAAGGCGGCCAGATGGCTCGAAGCGCGGGCAGCTATGCTCAGCTGATGGGTCGTGAAGGCAAATACGCCATCCTGCGACTCCCCAGCGGCGAAATGCGCTACATCCTGGAAGTCTGTATGGCAACTATCGGTACTGTAGGTAACGAACAGTATGCCAACGTGGTTATCGGTAAAGCCGGTCGTGCCCGACATATGGGTATCCGTCCTCAGACACGTGGTGCTGCGATGAACCCAATTGACCACCCACACGGCGGTGGTGAAGGTAAAACCAACGGTTCCCGACATCCTGTGTCCCCATGGGGTCAACTGGCTAAAGGTAAGAAAACTCGTAAGCCTAAGAAAGCTTCCAGTAAGTACATCATCAGCAGACGAAAAGGCGGTAGATAATGGCTAGATCACTGAAAAAAGGGCCTTTCATCGACGCCCACCTGGCGAAGAAGGTTGAAAAGGCTAAAGCTGAAAACAGCAACAAACCAATCAAAACCTGGTCACGACGAAGCACCATCATGCCTAACATGATCGGTCTGACCTTCCTGGTTCACAACGGACGCGACTTCGTAAACGTCTATGTGACAGAAAACCACATCGGTTACAAAATGGGCGAATTCGCCCCAACAAGAACATTCCGTGGACACAAAGGTAGTGTTCAGAAGAAGATAGGTAAGTAAGATGAGTAGAGCAGTTTTAAAATTTATCCGACTTTCCCCTATTAAAGCGCGCCTGATTGCACGTGAAGTTCAGGGACAAAATGCCGAAGCAGCTCTTGCAGCTCTTGAGTTTATGCCAAACAAAGCGGCGGGAATCATTTCCAAAGTTATCGCTTCTGCGGTTGCTAACTCCGGTCTGGAAGCTGACGAAGCGGTCATCACATCTTGCCGCATCGACAAAGGTCCAAAACTGAAGCGTTTCAAACCACGTGCCCGAGGCCGTGCAACGCCAATTCTCAAACCCACATCTCATATTATTGTGGAAGTAAGCTCAGCAAGCGAAGGTGGTAAATAATGGGTCAGAAAGTAAATCCAATCGGTCTTCGATTGGGCATCAACCAAAACTGGAAATCCCGCTGGTTCCCAAAAAGCGAAACTGCGGTAACCAATATCGGTGAAGACTACAAAGTCCGCACCTTCCTGAAAAAGAAGCTCTACTACGGTGGTATCAGTGATATCATCATTGAGCGCACTGCTAAGAAACTGAAAGTTACTCTGGTAGCTGCCCGACCCGGTATCATCATCGGTAAAAAAGGTAGCGAGATCGAGAAACTCAAAGAAGAAGTTTCCAAGCTTGTTAACAAAGATGTCATCATCAACATCAAAGAAGAGCGCCGACCACAAATTTCCGCTCAGCTTGCTTCTGAAAACGTTGCAACTCAGCTTGAAAAACGTGTTGCTTTCCGCCGCGCCATGAAAAAAGTTATGCAGGGTGCCCTGAAATCCGGAGCCAAAGGGATTAAAATCCAGGTAGCCGGTCGTCTGGGTGGTGCTGAAATGGCCCGTACGGAATGGTACCTTGAAGGTCGTGTGCCACTGCACACACTGCGTGCCAAAATCGATTACGGTTTTGCAGAAGCGCATACCACTTACGGTGTTATTGGTATCAAAACCTGGATCTTCAAAGGTGAGGTTCTTCATAAGAAAGCCCTCGACTCCAGCGACACAGAAGTGGAAGCGAAACCAGCTAGAAAACCTAGAGGAAGACGAGGACAGAACTAATGTTGTTGCCAAAACGAACCAAATACAGAAAAGTGATGAAGGGCCGCAACCGCGGCTATAGCTTCAAAGGTAACTCCATCGCATTCGGTACAATCGCTATGAAAGCGGTTGAAGCAGGTCGCATCAACTCTCGCCAGATCGAAGCGGCTCGTATCGCGATGACACGTCACATTAAACGTCAAGGTAAAACATGGATTCGTGTATTCCCTGACAAACCTCTGACCAAAAAGCCTCTTGAAACTCGTATGGGTAAAGGTAAAGGTTCAGTGGAAGAGTGGGTTATGAATATCAAACCCGGTCGTATTCTTTTTGAAATGGCAGGTGTCTCTGAAGAGCTGGCCAAAGAAGCGATGACGCGAGCAGCTCATAAACTTCCTTTCAAAACGAAAATCATCACAATAGAGAGTGAAAATGAAGTATATTGATATTGCTGAGAAAAACCTGGCAGATCTCCAGGCGGAATTGAAAGAGAAGAAGATTGCGCTTTTCACACTGAAAGCCAAGCAAAAAACCATGCAGCTGAAAAACACGCATGAGATTCGAGAAACCAAAAAAGATATCGCACGCATCATGACAGCGATCAGTGCGAAAAGGGGTGACCAATGACTCACAAACGTGAGATTCAGGGGACTGTAGTAAGCAAATCCGGTGACAAGACAATCAAAATCACCGTTGAGCGCAAAGTGATGCACCCTAAGTATCACAAGACCGTTAAGCGATTTAAAAACTACATGATCCACGATGAAAACAACGAGGCGAAAGTAGGCGATATCGTTACGGCTATCGAATGCCGACCAATGTCCAAAAACAAATCTTTCCGTGTTAAATCCGTTAAACATGTTGAGGTGATCGCATGATTCAAAGTTTTACAAGACTGACTGTTGCCGACAACAGCGGTGCAAAAGAAGTAATGTGTATCAAAGTTCTGGGCGGAAGTAAGCGTCGCTACGCTTCCCTCGGCGATGTTATCGTTGCATCCGTTAAAAAAGCGGTTCCAAACGGTAAGATCAAAAAGGGCCAGGTAGTTAAATGTGTTGTCGTTCGAACCAAAAAAGAGGTTCAGCGTGAAAACGGATCCCTGATCCGATTCGACGAAAACGCTGCCGTTATCATCGACAACAAGCGTGAGCCAGTAGGTACCCGTATTTTCGGACCAGTTGGCCGTGAAGTGCGCTATGCAAACTTCATGAAAATCGTTTCACTAGCTCCGGAGGTTCTGTAATGGCTGCGAAACTGAAAATCAAAAAGGGCGATAAAGTCCAAATCATTGCCGGTGCCGACAAAGGTAAAGAGGGCGAAGTTCTTCAGGTTCTTCCTAAGAAAAACGCAGTTCTCGTTGCCGGTTGCAAGGTAGCTAAAAAAGCTGTTAAGCCAAGCGAAGAGAATAAAGATGGCGGTTTCCTCGCGAAAGAGATGCCCATCGATATCTCCAATGTAAAAAAAGTTGAAGGTTGATCACGATGTTTGGACTCAAAAAGAAATTTAACGAAGAGATCAAGAGCCAGCTTCAAAAAGACCTGAATATCGGTAATGTTATGTGCATCCCTGCACTGGACAAAATCGTTATCAGCGTCGGTGCTGGCGAAGCCAACAAAGACGCCAAACTGATGCAGAACATGGCTGATACCATCTCCCTGATTGCCGGTCAAAAAGCGGTCATCACTACAGCAAAAAAATCTGTCGCGGGCTTTAAGGTCCGTGAAGGGATGAACTCCGGTATTCAGGTTACACTGCGCGGTGACAACATGTACAACTTCCTTGAGAAGTTCATCTCCATCGCTACTCCCCGTATCAAAGACTTCCGTGGTTTCCCACGCAAAGGTTTTGACGGTCGCGGTAACTACAACTTCGGTCTGAACGAACAGCTGATCTTCCCTGAAGTTAACTATGATGATATCATCAAGGTTCACGGTATGAACATTACTGTCGTGACCACAGCCAAGAGTGATGCGGAGGCCCTGGCGCTTCTGGAAGCACTTGGATTCCCATTTACTAAGAAGGGTGCGTAATGGCAAAGAAATCAATGATTGTTAAGCAACAACGCGAACCGAAATTTAAAGTGCGAAAATATACACGCTGCCAGATTTGTGGTCGTCCCCACTCTGTCTACAAAGACTTCGGTATCTGCCGTGTCTGTTTCCGCAAAATGGCCAATGAAGGCCTGATTCCCGGCATCAAAAAAGCCAGTTGGTAAGGAAACAGAGATGATGAACGATATTATTGCAGACGCACTAACCAGAATCCGAAACGCAAGCATGCGTAAGCTGGATACAACGACCCTGGTATACGCCAAGGTTGTTGAAGCTATCCTCGAAATCTTCAAAAATAAAGGCTACATTGATAGCTTTCACATTGTTGAAGAGGGAAGCAAAAAAAGTATTCAGGTAGTTCTGAAATACGAAAACGACAAATCAGTGATCAACGAGATCAAACGGGTTTCCAAGCCAGGCCGTCGTGTATACAAGCCTTCTAGTGAAATCAAACAATTCAAAAATGGTTACGGAACCATCATCATTACAACATCCAAGGGTGTTCTGAGCAATGATGAGGCGCACCGACAGGGTGTTGGCGGCGAAGTTCTGTGCTCAATTTGGTAAGGATATAGCATGTCAAGAGTTGGAAAAAATCCGGTTGCACTGCCAAAAGGTGTTGAAGCATCTGTCAGCGGTACAGTCGTAACCATTAAAAACGGGAAAGTTTCCCGTGACCTCGAAACACACGGTCGTGTCGGCGTAAGCGTCGAAAACGGTCAGATTGTTTTCACCGCAAAAGGTGAAGGTCGAGAAGATAAAGCATACTGGGGAACCTACCGTGCTCTGGCTAACAACATCGTTGTAGGCCTGAGCGAAGGTTTCACCAAAACCCTGTCCATCGTGGGTGTTGGTTACAGAGCAACCGTAAACGGTAAAGTTCTGAACCTGGCACTCGGTTTTTCTCACCCGGTTAACTATGAGATCCCCGCTGAAGTGGAGATCACCGTTGAGAAAAACGGTGACATCATCATTAAAGGTGTTGACAAGCAAGTTGTTGGACAGGTTGCTGCAGAGATTCGAGGATACAGACCACCAGAACCTTACAAAGGTAAGGGTGTCCGCTATTCTGACGAGAAGATTGTCAGAAAAGCCGGTAAGACATCTAAGAAATAAGGGTAGTTAGTTATGAATGCAAATGTAATCAAGAAAAAACTTGCTACACGTCTGAAACGAAAGCGACGTGTGCGAGCAAAAATCAGCGGTACCGCTGCGCGACCTCGCGTTTCCGTTTTCCGTTCAAACAAGCACTTTTATGCTCAGGCAATTGACGATGTAGCCGGAACAACACTGGCGGCATGCGACGGTGCGAAGGAAGGACTGAAAGCAAACAAGGAAGATGTTAAGAAGCTGGCAGTAACGTTTGCTGCCAAGCTGAAAGAAAAAAACATCGACACGATTGTTTTCGACAACAACGGTTTCATCTATCACGGTGTCGTTGCCGCCTTCGCTGATGAACTTAGAAATAATTCAATTAAGTTTTAGGGTTGGTGATGGAAAAATATAATCGAGAAGAGTTCGAAGAAGTAATCGTAAACATCGGACGGGTAACAAAAGTTGTTAAGGGTGGTCGACGATTCCGATTCTCCGCCCTGATAGTTGTCGGTGACCGTAAAGGTAACGTAGGCTACGGCGTTGGAAAAGCGAAAGAGATTCCGGATGCGGTCCGTAAAGCCGTTGACGATGCATTTAAAAACATGGTCAGCGTGAACCTCAAAGGTTCCACAATCGCTCACGACGTTCAGGCGAAGTTCAACTCCAGTATCATCCTGCTGAAACCAGCTAGCGAAGGTACCGGTGTCATCGCCGGTGGGGCAACCCGTCCGGTTCTGGAACTTGTCGGCGTTAAAGACATTCTGACAAAATCCCTGCGCTCTAACAATCCAGCAAACGTCGTTCGTGCTACTGTAAAAGCACTCGACTTGCTTAAACAATAAGGATCGAAGATGAGTCTGGAAAATCTGAAACCTGCTGCTGGCAGTACACAAAACAAAAAACGTTTGGGTCGTGGTCAAGGAAGCGGTACAGGTAAAACTGCGGGTAAAGGCCACAAAGGTCAGAAAGCCCGTAAAGGTTACAACGAGAAGCGTGGTTTTGAAGGTGGTCAACAGCCACTTCAACGACGTCTGCCCAAAATCGGTTTTACTTCCAAAGTAGAAAAACCTGAAGCCGTCAACGTTGTCAAATACGCTCAAATCAAAGAGATGAAAGAGATCACAATCGCCGCATTGGTTGAAGCTAACATTATCAAAGGTAATGTTGCCAAAGTTAAACTGATCGGTATGGGTGCCAAAGAACTAGCTGGGAATATCAAAGACGAAAACATCACTACTTCTGGCAAGTAAATGAATAAAGCACTCTTAAATAAGATCCTTATTACACTCGGGTTTCTGTTCGCATACCGCATTCTTGCGTATGTGACAGTCCCTGGTGTGGACATCGACGTAGTTAAAGACTTTTTTGACAGTAACTCAGCTAATGCATTGGGTCTTTTTAATATGTTCAGCGGTAATGCCGTCGAACGTCTGAGTATTATCTCCCTGGGTATTATGCCCTACATCACAGCCTCCATTATTATGGAACTTCTCGCAGCAACATTCCCTGAACTTGGTAAACTGAAAAAAGAACGTGATGGCATGACAAAGTACATGCAGATCATCCGTTACATGACAATCGGTATTACTCTGGTTCAGGCAGTTGGTGTATCCATCGGTCTGCAGAGCCTCTCCGGACAAGACGGACGAAGCGCCATCATGCTGGATATGGATACCTTTGTTGCTGTGGCAGCCGCTTCAATGCTGGCAGGTACCATGATGCTGATGTGGATTGGTGAGCAGATTACTCAAAAGGGTATCGGTAACGGTATCTCTCTGATCATTTTTGCGGGTATCGTCTCCGGAATTCCGTCCGCGATTGGTGGAACCATCGGACTGGTAAACAGCGGTGAGATCAGCTTCCTGGTTGTTTTGGCCATTCTTGCCATCATCCTGCTGACCATCGGTGCCATTATCTACGTGGAGCTGGCGGAACGACGTATTCCAATTTCCTACTCTCGCAAAGTGATGATGGAAAACCAAAACAAACGTGTCATGAACTATATTCCGATCAAGATCAACCTGAGCGGTGTTATCCCTCCGATCTTTGCTTCGGCAATCCTGATGTTTCCGGTAACTGTACTCTCTGCGAGTACCAATCCGATCATCATGCAGATTAATGATTTTCTGAATCCTAACGGATACCTCTTTAACGTCCTGACGTTTATATTCGTTGTGTTCTTTTCCTATTTTTATGCATCAATCGTATTTAATGCGAAGGATATTTCTGACAATCTTAAACGCCAGGGCGGTTTTATCCCCGGTGTTCGACCGGGAGAGAGCTCTGCTCTTTTCCTCAACGAGATTGCCAGCCGTCTTACTCTGACCGGTGCGATCTACCTGGGTCTGATTTCGACCCTGCCGTGGGTACTGGTTAAGAGTATGGGGGTTCCATTCTACTTTGGTGGGACAGCGGTTTTGATCGTGGTACAGGTTGCCCTGGATACCATGCGAAAGATTGAGGCTCAGATCTATATGGAAAAATATAATACCCTCAGTGCCGTTGGTCTATAAGAAAAATGGCAATACCAATACGAAAACCGAGTGAACTGGATGCGTTGGCCAAGGCCAACCATCTGGTAGCTCAAACCCTTCAACTTGTCCGGGAAAACATTCAGCCGGGCATTACTCCCCTTGAGCTGGACAAAATCGCTGAAGATTTTATTCTTTCCCATGATGCACGACCTTCTTTTAAGGGTCTGTACGATTTTCCCAACAGTGTTTGTACTTCTGTTAATGACGTGATTATTCACGGAATTCCGGATAACACCCCCCTAAAAGAGGGCGATATCATCGGAATCGATATCGGAGTAGAACTTGACGGATGGTATGGAGATTCCGCCATTACCGTCGGAGTAGGGACAATCAGCCATGAGGATGAAAAACTGATAGCGTGCGCCAAAGAGACACTCTACGAAGCGATCGAAGCAATCCGTCCGGATATGCGGTTTAAAGAGCTGAGTGAGATTTTGGAAGCCTCCATCATCAAACGCGGGTTTGTTCCACTACGGGGCTATTGCGGGCATGGTATCGGTAGAAAACCCCATGAAGAGCCTTCCATCCTCAACTATGTCGAGGGTAAGTCCAATCAGGGGCCCAAGATCAAGGAAGGCATGGTGTTTTGCATCGAGCCCATGATCTGTCAAAAAGAGGGTGAATCACATGTTCTGGAAGACCACTGGGCAGTTGTCAGTGTCGATGGAATGCGTGGCAGCCATTATGAACACACCGTGGCCATTCGTGATGGCAAAGCGGTCATTTTATCACAATAAGAAAGGGAGACGACTTTGGCAAAAGATGATGTCATCGAGATCGACGGTGTCGTGACGGAAGCGTTGCCCAATGCGACATTTCGGGTCGAATTGGAAAACAAACACGTGATTTTGTGCCATATCGCCGGCAAGATGCGGATGAACTACATCCGGATTCTTCCCGGGGATAAGGTACGGATCGAACTCACGCCGTACAGTCTTGATAAGGGAAGAATAATTTATCGGTATAAGTAAGGTTTTACTTTATCTCGGTATAATTGCAAATTTCATTTAATGGTTAGTTAGGAGACAGAATGAAAGTTCGTTCAAGTGTAAAGAAGATGTGCGATGATTGCAAAATTATCAAGCGCAAGGGGATTGTCCGCGTGATTTGCAACAATCCGAAACATAAACAGAGACAAGGATAACAATGGCACGTATTGCAGGTGTTGATTTACCTAATAAAAAGAGAATGGAATACGCTCTGACCTATATCTTCGGTATCGGTCATACAACATCCATCAAAATTCTCAATGATATCGGTATGTCACTGGATAAACGGGTTAATGAGCTGACAGAAGATGAAATCGCGACGATCAACGTCGAACTGCGTAACTATGTAATCGAAGGTGACCTTCGACGACAAGTTGCCATGGATATCAAAGGTCTGATGGACCTTGGTAGCTACCGTGGTCTGCGCCACCGACGTGGGCTTCCTGTCCGCGGCCAAAAAACAAAAACAAATGCCCGAACGCGCAAAGGTAAGAAAAAAACCGTCGGCGCGAAAGCTA
Organism: Helicobacteraceae bacterium; assembly: GCA_003250175.1. Lineage (GTDB taxonomy): Bacteria > Campylobacterota > Campylobacteria > Campylobacterales > SZUA-545 > SZUA-545. The sequence continues at coordinate 6,345 of QKHD01000311.1, read as the reverse complement.
AATAAGGAAGAGCATGGCAAAGCGAAAAGTTAAAAAGAAAGTCGTAAGAAAGAATATTGCGAAGGGCACTGTCCACATCGCAGCTTCTTTCAACAACACGATTATCACGGTAACCGACGAAATCGGTAACGTGATCTGCTGGTCAAGCGCCGGCGCCCTGGGCTTCAAAGGAAGTAAAAAATCTACTCCTTATGCTGCTCAGCAAACTGTAGAAGACGTCATGACTAAAGCGAAAGAGCACGGTATCAAAGAAGTCGGTATCCGCGTTCAAGGTCCTGGTTCCGGCCGTGAGACCGCTGTTAAGTCCGTAGGTGCTACCGACGGTGTACGTGTAACAACCCTGAAAGATGTTACACCTCTGCCACACAACGGCTGCCGCCCACGCAAAAAACGACGAATCTAACAAAACTAAGGAAATAGATAAATGGCAAGATATACTGGTCCTGTAGAAAAGATTGAAAGACGATTAGGCGTTAGCCTCGCTCTCAAAGGTGAGAGACGACTTGCGGGTAAGAGTGCGCTGGAAAAGCGACCTTACGCTCCAGGACAACACGGTCAAAGAAGATCCAAAGTAAGCGAATACGGCTTACAGCTTCGTGAAAAACAGAAAGTTAAATACATGTACGGCATCTCCGAAAAGCAGTGCCAACGTGCTTACAAAACTGCTAGCCGCATGGACGGTAATACCGGTGCTAACTTTCTGCTACTTTTGGAGCAGCGACTTGACAATGTTGTTTACCGAATGGGGTTCGCTACGACCCGACGATTCGCCCGCCAAGCCGTGACTCATGGTCACATCCTTGTAGACGGTAAACGACTGGATATTCCATCCTACCGTGTCAAGCCTGGTCAAAAAGTTGAAGTCCGTGAAAAAATGAAAAGCAACGAGCAAATCACGCGCGCACTTGAACTAACTAACCAAACTGGCATTAGCGCATGGGTTGACGTTGACCAAGATAAAAAAGCAGGGATCTTTACCCGACTTCCCGATCGAGAAGAATTGGCGCTACCAATCGAAGAACGATTGATCGTCGAGCTTTACTCTAAATAATAACTGATAAAGTGGGATTCATGAAAAAGATCAAAACTGCACCATTTGTACCGGATAAATACGAAATCGAGAAGCTTGACGACAATCATGCGAAAATATCGATATTCCCGTTTGACATCGGCTATGCGATCACTCTCGCCCACCCACTCAAACGCATCATTCTCAGCAGCACCGTGGGGTATGCCCCCACTGCTGTGAAGATCGAAGATGCCAGTCATGAATTTGACAGCATCCGCGGTGTCCTGGAAGATGTGGCCGCTTTGATCGTAAACCTGAAGAACATCCGATTTAAAATCAAATCCGATGCGGATCGCGTAAAAGTCGATTACAGCTTCAGCGGCCCCGTCGAAATCAAAGGTTCCGACTTTAACAACGACGACATCGAAGTTGTTACTCCGGATGCCTATTTTGCAACTGTCAACGAAGACGGCGTGCTCAACATCTCCCTGGTCATTGAAAAGGGTATGGGCTATGTCCCGAGCGAAGAGATTCGCGATGTTACCGAGGAAGGCTACCTGCCCCTCGACGCTTACTTCATGCCGGTTAAAAAAGCCAATTACGAGCTGGAAAAAGTTTTGGTTGAAGATAACCCCAACTTTGAAAAAATCGTATTTGACATCGTTACCGACGGTCAGACCGAGCCGACAGAGGTTTTCGACGCTGCCGTAACAACCATGCTCAAGCAGCTGGAAGTATTCGGTGCGGAATTCGAACCGAAAGGCGCTACCAAGGCGATCGCGTCCAAAGAAGACGACGAGACCCTGAAAAAGATGATGACCAAGATCGAAGAGCTTAACCTCTCCGCTCGAAGCCACAACTGCCTGACACGTTCAAACCTGAAATACCTGGGTGAAATCGTTATGATGAGTGAAGCCGAACTGGCAAAAGTCAAAAACCTTGGTAAAAAATCCCTGGAAGAGATCAAACAGAGTCTTGTGGATCTTGGTCTGGGAGCAGGCGATCCAGTCGCCAGCGACATTATTGAAATTTTTCAAAAGAAACTCACAGAACTTAAAGGCTGATAGATGAGACACCGACTCGCACACCGTAAACTCGGGAGAACCACTTCTCACCGAAAAGCACTGTTGAAAAACCTCGCTATTTCCCTTATTGAAAACGGAAATATCGAAACAACACTGCCAAAAGCAAAAGAACTGAAGTCCTACTTCGACAAACTGGTCACAACTGCCAAGAAAGGTGACTTCAATGCTCACCGTGCAATTTTTGCAAAACTGCAGCACAAAGAAGCGACCAAAAAAATCGTAACTGAAATTGCTGGCCAATTCGCTTCCCGCAACGGTGGTTATACCACGATTCAACGTACACGTGTACGACGCGGCGATGCGGCTCAGATGGCCAACATCTCCCTGGTTAAATAAACCAGAACACACATAAGGAGAGGTCGTGGCAATACCTTTCAGCGATGAGGATCTTAAGCCGGCAGTTAACAACTCACTGGCAAAGATCAAGCCGGCCCTAGCCCTTGACGGGGGAGGGATCGAGCTCATCGATATTATTGACGGTATTGTCTACGTACAACTCCAAGGCGGCTGCGTGGGATGCTCCAGCAGCGGCCAAACCCTCAAATACACTGTCGAACGACAACTCAAAATCGATATACATCCTGAACTTACAGTAGTAAATGTACCTCACGGGATGGAAAATAAGCTTGATCAATTATAATTCACTTATGAAAAGTGAAAAAACTATTATCAACGAAGCGGCTAAACTCTTTCAAAACCGTGACTTTACCAATGCTCTGAAGCTCTATTCCCTGGCATTCAACGAGAATCCGGAGAACATGGACGCCCGCGTAGGCGTACTACTCTGTTCAATTGCTCCTGAGATGCAGGACGATGTGGTGCAGCTCTATGAGTTTTACAATATCGCACGCACCTTTGATGCAGACAACAGCTATGAAGCCCTCGAAGCCCTAGTGGAATCCCTTGAATCCGGAATGACCCGAAACAGCAACGGTTCAATTATCGAAATCGAATCGATGATTGAAAGCGAAGACGGCATCACCTACAACGATTTTAAAACCCTTCTGGAAGAGAGTGAAAACTTCAGCGAAGTTTTCCAAAATATCTTTTTCAGCACCAAGGTGATTATCACGCAAAAAAGTGATTTCTTTGAGTTCATCAATACCCTTATCGAGCACGAATACATCGATATGGCACTCAACTACATTGACAGTGCCACTACCGCCTTTCCAGCCGATGAGGAGATTCGCAAACTGCTTGAAAAAATCAAAGAGCACTGAGTGATTTACGAGCTGGGCAGTGTCGTCGTTACGGACGACTCTAGGGAGTGCAATAAAGAGCGCTTTTTTTTCTCCGACCATCAATCCAGTCGGTATGAAAAAGATGCCATCGTAGCCGGATGCAAGGGGATTTTGACCCCCTACACCATTAAGCAATACCTTGGACTTGGGGATATGCAGGTGGTCGGCATTACAGGTACGAACGGCAAGACAACAACGGCAGCGCTTTACTACTCCATGTTGCTGGATCTTGGCTATAAGGCAGCCCTCTCCGGAACACGGGGCTTTTTTATCAATGAATCACGTGCCGCTGAAAAGAGCCTGACAACCCCAAGCCTTCTGGCCACCCTGCACAATATGTATGAGGCACGGCGCTCCGGATGTGATTTCTTTATCATGGAAGTAAGCTCCCACGGGATTGATCAGAAGCGTATTGAGGGCATCGACTTTGCCCTTAAGGTGCACACCAACATTACCGGTGATCACCTCGATTATCACAAGACTTTTGAAAATTACCGTGCCGTAAAAAACTCGTTTCTTTCCGACGAAACACCCAAGATCATCAACCGTGACGACCCCCAGGTCGACCCCAATTACAAGAACGCCATGACCTACGCCATGGAGAGTGGGGCAACCTACCGTATCGAGGCCTATTCCCTGAATGACCACCGTCTGACCGGGATGGTCAAGGGGATGAATGAGCGGGCCGTATTTAGCAGTCCGCTAATGGGGACCTTTAACATGTACAACATCCTTGCGGCTATTGCCGGTGTGCAAAAACTCACGGGTAAAACTCTGGAGGAGGTATGCGAGGTGGTGGAGAACTTCGGTGGCGTGGAAGGGCGCATGGAGGTGGTTTCCACCAGCCCCCTGGTGATTGTCGACTTTGCCCACACCCATGACGGAATTGAAAAGGCGCTTAGCTCGTTAGAAAACCGTCAGGTGATCGCTCTCTTTGGAGCGGGAGGAAACCGGGACAAGACGAAGCGCCCGAAAATGGGCTCGGTAGCTGCGAAATATGCCCGCCACATCTACTTGACCAGCGACAACCCAAGAAGCGAAGAGCCGGAAGCCATTATCGAGGATATTCTGGCAGGTATCGAGGATAAGAAACGTGTTACCATCGAGCCTGACAGACGTAAGGCCATTGAGCTTGCCCTGTCGAAATTAAATCAAAATGAAGTATTATTAGTACTCGGTAAAGGTGATGAAAAATTTCAAGAGATAGGTGATAGTATTCACCCCTTTAGCGATAAAGAGATTATTTTAAACTACTTAAAAATTAAGGATTGATAATGCAAGGCATGCCACAACCCGCTTTTTATATGTTCATGTGCGCCGTCGAGCGCCCGCCGCAATTCCCAAAACCCAGCTGCATTAATGCACAAAACCGCGACCTGTTCCAATACCTGGGCAGCAAGCTGATGGAAAAAGGGATCATCAACACCGTCGTACCTGTACAGACCGGTTGCCTCAACCGCTGTTCCCAGGGCCCGATGATGATGGTGGAACCCGGACACCACGTCTACACCGGCCTGGACAAAGCCAAGATCGATCGCATCATTGACGAGCACATCATCGGCGGCAATGTCGTCAGCGAATACATCATTGACGAAATGGCCTGGGGTAACGCCATCACTCCTGCAGAGATGCAGAAGATGGCCGGAGTCCGCTAATGCGTATGGAGATGCTCTATTCTAAAATCCATAGAGCGACGGTTACCGATGCAAACCTCAACTACATCGGTTCCATCACCATCGACGAGGAGCTTTTAGAAGCTTCCGCCATGCGGGTGGGACAGAAGGTTGAGATTCTCAATATCAATAACGGAGAACGCTTCTCCACCTACATCATCAAGGGGGAGTGGGGCAAGGGTGAAATCTGCCTTAACGGTGCCGCAGCCCGCAAGGTTCAGGTGGACGATAAGATCATCGTCGTGGCTTACGCCAGCTACGATGCCTCTGAGCTGGACAACTACGCACCCAAGGTGGTGATGGTGGACGACCAGAACAAAATCACCCAAGTGCTGAACGAGATCTAAGCATGTTTGGCAATATGGATCTTGGCGGCCTGGGGGAGATGCTTTCCGAGGTACAGAAAAAGACCCAAGAGCTCCAGGAAAAAAGTCTCTCCCAGGTCTACGAGGCCAAAAGCGGCGGCGGCATGGTAACCGTCCAGGCCAATGGCAAAGGTGAAATGATCGACATCACCATCGACGAGAGCCTGATGGATGACCGCGAAGCTTTGCAGATTCTCATCATCTCCGCAGTCAACGAGGTCAACCGCAAGATCGAAGCGGGCCGCCAGGAGGCTGCCATGGGCATGCTGGGTAATATGGGCCAGTTTATGAAGCCCAAAGCGTGATGCGCTTTTCACTTCTTCTCGTTTTACCCTTTTTTTTGCTACTCTCCCTTTTTGCCGGAGACGGCGACAACTACGACCCCTGTTTTCAGAAAAACTCCCAATCCATCTACGAACTCTCCGGAATCAACTGTCTGGCCGTAGAGGAGAAAACCCTTATCTGCCATGACCCGAAAAACAAGATTCTCAACTTCCCCAAAGGGTATGAAGTAGTAGGTCACGACCCCTTTACGCGAACCTACAAAGTGACCTCGCCCAAAGTCCTCAATCCCGTACGCTTTAAACCGCTGGGTTCCATCGACTCCGATAAAAAAATTGCTCTCATCGGCCCCAAAAACTATCAGGTCGGCAAAATTCTAAGTTATGCCAACGGGTTTGACCGCTTCGGAGAGTTTAGCCTTAAAAATACGGAAGGAAAACTCCTAGGGGTCCGCTGCTACAGCGTGGTGGGTATCGGGAGTCTGGACGGCACCTACATCTCCAGCGAGTTTTTGCAAAAGCTTATTGAGACTCCGGAGCCCCACTATGGCGATATCGGTATCCGGATGAGTCGGGAGAAGGGAAAGGTGTACGTTTCCAAACGGGATGTTTTCTTTCCGGAAAACCCCTTCGCCGTCGGGGATGAGATTCTCAAAATCAACGGCCAAAAGTATGACCGTTTCGATGCACT
>QKHD01000054.1 GCA_003250175.1 Helicobacteraceae bacterium | reverse complement strand
TGTTTGCCGTAGGCGGGAATGTCGAGGTCTCTCATGATCGTATCGAAACGCAGGTCGATGTGGCCCTGGGGAATGAGCTGCTCTTTTTTGTTGTAGTAGATTCCGGAGACCTCGATGACATCGTTGGGTAGCGCCGTGCCGATCAGCTCCTTGGCGTAGCGGTTGAGAATCTTCGTATCAAACTCGATGTAATACCCCACAATGGGGCGCGCTCCGATAAAGCGGAGCAGCTCTTTGATAGCCTCCGGAGCGGTTTCGGCATGTTCCAGATCCGTATAGCGCAGATGGTGGACGGTGATGCTTTCGCGCTCCATCTTCCCCTCCGGACGGACCAGGCGGTCGAACTTTTCTGACGTGACGATCTTGCTGTTTTGAATTTTTACCGCGCCGATGGCGATAATCTCCGCACTTCGGGGGTTGAGGCTGGTGGTTTCAAAATCGAGGCTGATGTATTCACCCTCCGGAGCCTCCTCAAACAAAAAGGCAAACGCCTCGTCACGCAGTTTGCGCCGTTTGATTCGGCGCAGCCACCCCTTAAACCACATGGCCGAGCTTGAAGTAGTGGGTGATGAACTTTTTAAACTCGTTGACCACCTTGAGCACGTCTCTCAGCAGGTCGCGGTCAAGCTTGCTCAGGGCATTGGGGTTGAGGTAGTTGTCCATCTTCTGGGCTTTTTTGAGCTTGTCCAGCTGGGCGCCCAGCCGAAGGGTCAGCAGGAAGTTGAAGGATTCGATCAGCTCGCTGGCGAACTCCTTGTTAATGAGCCCCATGTTGTTGATCGCCTTGATCCGGTCAACCGTGCCGGTGGCTTTGATCCCCTTTTCCATGGCAATGGCGCGTACCCCGTGCACCAGGGCGAAGATCGCCCCTTTTTTAATGTCCAGCTCGCCCTTGTGGGCGCTCTTTTCCGTGACGAAATTAGCCAGAAAGCTGAGCGGGGTTTCAAACATCAGGGCCGGTTTGGCAAAGTTGGAAAGAAAGGCCATATCGTTTTTAACCAGCGAGGCGAGATGCACCTTGAGCTCTTCGAGCAGCTCCTTATCCCCGTGGATAAAGGCGGCGTCAAACAAAATGGCGAGGTTCATCATCCCCTCTTCGCTGTAGGTGTGGGTCCAGGCGAAGAGCTGCTCTTTAAAGCTTTTCAGCTCCCGGCACCAGAGCGGGTTGTTGACCATGATCTTGCCGGGGCATTCGGGGTAGCCGAAACCTAGCAGCGTCTGGGTAAAACGCTCCATAATGGCGGGCAGGTCGGGGTGGGTGTAGCCGTTTTTCAGGATCAGCGCGTTGTCCTGATCGGTTTTAAGCACCTGCTCCTTGCGCCCTTCGCTGCCGAGTACGATGAGGCAGCTGTTCTCCACCAGCTCCTTGGGGGCGATGAGGGCGAAGGTCTTTTTAAAGAGCTTGTTGTTGAGTTCGCCCAGGAGTTTGGTGATGTGGCGCACCTTGACCCCTTTGTCCAGCAGGGATTCGATGACGTAGATCATCTCCTCGGAGCAGGCCTTGAGCTCGTCCAAAGTGGCGGCCTTTTCGATCCGCATGGTAATGAGCGTGGAGCGGTTGGAGAAGAGGCTGATAATGTCCATCTGCTCCAAAATCCCCGTGATCTTGCCGTCGTCACTGACGACGATGCGTTTAATGGAGTGCTCCATCATGAGCAGCAGGGCGTTAAAGAGGAAGTCCTCCGGATCGATGGTAATGAGGTTTTTGGTGGCGATGTCCCCGATGGGGTGGGTGAGGGGTTTGTCCTTGACCAGCACCTTGCGGCGCAGGTCTTTATCGGTGACGATCCCCTTGCCGTCGGGGAAGTTGATGATGAGCGCATCGAGGTTGCGGTCGTTCATCACCCGGACCGAATCCCGGATGGGAGTGTCGTGGGCGACGGAGATCGCCTCATGCAGAAAGCTCTCTCGGACCCGGCGCAGCAAAAAGCTGCTCATCTCGCGGGAGCTGTCCTTTCCGGAGAGGCTCTTGATCTTTTGGGCAATATCCTGCAGGTAGTAGCTCTCGAAGGCGGCGTTGGTTTTTAAAAGCGCTAAAAAGGCCTCTTTATCGATACCGAAGATGATCGTCTCTTCCGATGCCTTAAAGGTGCTCTGGGCGACCTTGTTAATGAGTGCCGGGGCGTCGAAGGAGTCCTTGGGAAAGTAGCGGGTGACGATCGTATCACCCTGATACTCCTCCACCAAGCCCTTGGCGATGATGTGGTAATAGGCCGCATCACCGCCCTCTTTGATAATGGTCTCGTCCTTGGCAAAGTAGAGAATATCGACGGTGTCAAGAATGGGGCGCAGCTGGGAGGGTTCCAGGGTGTCAAAGGGGTGGAGGGTTCGGATAAAGGAGTTAAAATCTAAGGTCGCGGTTTCCATGAAGAGACCTTATCATATGGGATAGTTCCCCCGGGAGGGGGAAGGAAAAGGGGTTAGCCCAGAACGCAGGTCTGGATTTTTGCAACGATGCTGGGGTCTTCCAGGGTGGAGATATCCTGAGTGATCTCTTCACCTTTGGCGATGGCGCGCAGAATACGTCGCATGATCTTGCCGCTTCGTGTTTTTGGCAGACCGGGAACAAATTTGATCTCGTCCGCTTTGGCGATCGGCCCGATCTCTTTGACGATGATCTGGTTGATCTCTTTCATCACGTCGACCTCTTCGGCCAGATTATCTTCGCCTTTTAGAACGACATAGATAAAGACGCCTTCGCCTTTGATGGCATCGGGTTTACCGACAACGGCACACTCCGCAACATGGGGGTGGTTACCCGCAGCCGCTTCGATTTCCGCTGTACCCATACGGTGTCCGGAGACGTTGATAACGTCGTCGGTTCGGCCGGTGATGACGATGTAGCCGTCGTCGTCATAGATGGCGCCGTCACCGGTGAAGTAGACGGGCTGGCCGTTTTTCTTGGCGGTACCGAAGTAGCTCTCTTTAAAGCGCTCCGGATCGCCCCAGATACCGCGGATCATGGATGGCCAAGGCTTGGTCACACACATCAGACCCTTTTCGTTTTTCGGTTTGGGGTTGCCGTCTTCGTCCATGATTTCGGCGATGATTCCCGGAAGCGGGAAGGTCGCACTGGCCGGTTTGATCGGTGTTGCACCGGGCAGAGGGGTGATCATGTGACCGCCGGTCTCTGTCTGCCAGTAGGTATCGACGATCGGGCATTTGCCGCCGCCGATTTCGTTGTAGTACCAGAGCCATGCGTCCGGGTTGATCGGCTCGCCGACGGTTCCAAGCACTTTGAGGCTGGAGAGGTCGTATTTGGCCGGTTCGTCGTTGCCCACTTTGTGCAGCAGACGGATCGCGGTCGGTGCGGTATAGAACTGGTTGACCTGATACTCTTCGATCATTCTCCACCAGCGGCCGGGATCAGGGTAAACCGGTACCCCTTCGAACATCACGGTCGTGGCACCCATGGCCAGCGGTCCGTAGACGATGTAGGTGTGACCGGTAATCCAGCCGACGTCGGCGGTACACCAGTAGGTGTCGTTCTCTTTGACGTCGAAGACCCATTCCATGGTCATCTGCGCCCAGAGAATATACCCGGCGGAGTTGTGCTGAACCCCTTTGGGTTTGCCGGTACTTCCGGAGGTGTAGAGCAGGAAGAGGGGGTCTTCGCTGTCCATGACTTCCGCTTCGCATTTAACCGGCTGGTCTTTGATCAGTTCGTTGTAGATGTAGTCGCGTCCGGAGACGTACTCGATCTCTTCGAAGTTGCGCTGAACGATCAGAACCGCTTCGACGCTGGTGCACTCGTCGGTGAGGGCTTCGTCAACGACCGGTTTGAGCATATAGGGCTTGCCGCGTCGGTAGGCGCCGTCTGCGGTGACCACCAGTTTCGCCTGGGCGTCGATCACACGGTCGCGGAGCGCGTCAGCGGAGAAACCGCCGAATACGATGGAGTGGATGGCACCGATACGGGCACACGCCAGCATCATGACCGCCGCTTCGGGGATCATGGGCAGGTAGATAACGACACGGTCGCCTTTTTTGATGCCGAATTTGTTTTTCAGCAGGTTGGCGGTTTTGTTGACTTCATAGTAAAGCTCGCGGTAGGTCAGAACCTTTTGATCTCCCAGCTCGCCTTCGAAGATGATCGCCGCTTTGTTCTTGCGGGTTTCGAGGTGACGGTCGAGGCACTGTTCGGAAACGTTCAGTTTTCCGCCTACAAACCACTGATAGAACGGGGCTTTGCTTTCGTCAAGTACTTTGTCAAACGGCTTTTTCCAGGTGATCTTTTCCTTGGCGTAGTCGCCCCAGAACCCTTCGTAGTTATCTTCCGCTTTCTTGCAAAGGGCACGATACTCGTCCATGCTTTTGATGCGAGCGTTTTTGCTCAGCTCGGCAGGCGGGTCGAATAGTACGTTCTCTTCCATCTTTACTCCTAAGGTAGTCGGTATTATTAAAATTGTAAAAAATATTACATAAGAAATATAGCATAAACATAGCATTGGAAAAATTCGGACATTTTAAAAATAAAGTGGCCAAAAAGTGTTTAGAAACTACACATCTATCTGAGTCATCGTGCATAAAAAAGGGTATTTTTCTCTTGTTTTGACGTAGTATCGCTCCAGCTTATCCATAACATAAGTAGAAATTACACACTTCCATCCGGAGCGGTTTGCGTGGTACAATAGAGCCATATTTTCCCAAGGAGCGACCATGGCCGGCTACTCTCCGGAGACACTCTTTTTCGCCTTTATGCTGACCCTGCTGGCGGGGCTTTCCACGGGGGTGGGGGCGGTGATCGCCTTTATGTTCAAAACCCGCTCCACCATCCCGCTCTCCATCGGGCTTGGGTTTTCGGCGGGGGTGATGATTTACATCTCCTTTGAAGAGATCCTGCACAAGAGCCGGGACTCCTTCGGTGCGCTGTACGGTGTGCATGCGGGAGAGTTCATGGCCCTGGGCGCTTTTGTGGCGGGGATCGGCCTGACGGCGCTCATCGACCGCTTTATTCCGGAGGATGTCAACCCCCACGAACTCAAGGCCATGGGCGAGGTCAAGGAGCTGGGCCCCGATTCCAACAGCCGCCCGGTGCGCTTTGACCTGCACCGCACGGGGCTCTTTACCGCCATCGCCATCGCCATCCACAACTTTCCCGAGGGTTTCGCCACCTTTGTCTCGGCCCTGACCGACCCGACCTTGGGGATCGCCATTGCCGTGGCGGTGGCGATTCACAACATTCCGGAGGGGATCGCCGTGTCGCTGCCCATCTACCACGCCACGGGCAACCGTCAGCGGGCCTTTTGGTACTCCTTCGCCTCCGGACTGGTGGAGCCGCTGGGCGCGGTGGTGGGCTTTGTGCTGCTGGCGTCCTTTCTGGACGGTACGGTGATGGGGATCATCTTCGGAATGGTGGCGGGGATTATGGTCTATATCTCGTTTGACGAACTGCTGCCCGCCGCCCGGGTCTACGGCAACGCCCACTCGACCCTGCTGGGGATCGTGGGGGGCATTATCGTGATGGCCGTGAGCCTGATCCTTTTCGATATGCTCTGATCAGCGCCCGCAGGAGGCGCTGCCGAAACGTTTGCAGAATTCGCAGTAGACGGAGGTGACGCTCCGCTCCGCGCAGATGAGGGGAATTTCCCGTTTTTTCGCCAGGTTTTTAAAGTATTTCATGGCGTTGTGGTTGAGGTAGGAGGTGAGCATGACGATGCAGTCCGTCCGCTCCGGAATCTCCTTGCGGGTAATGGAGGACTTATTGCGTCCGTCCCAGTGGATCACTTCGTCCACACCGTGCTGACTTAACATTCCGGTAATACTGGCGACGTTGTCGCCGCCGATCATGAGGATACTCATTGGTTTTCCTTGTATGGATTAGGGTTGTGCCCCGCCTTCGGGGACATACACCATGGAGCCGTCGGGCATTTTATACGCCGTGCCCGCCTTGGCGCCCTTGCCTTCACCGATCTCGCCGGTGGCCTTGTACTGTTCCAGCTTCTTGCCTTGCTTGACGATAACTTCCATGTTCTCCTTTCCCGGGTTCTTGATGACGGTGACGTCATCGGCAGAAAACGGATTGAGGGGGTTTTTAATCAGGGTAATGACCAGCACGGCGATGATGACCAGGAAAATATCGATGATATTGACCACCGAAAAGATGGGGTCATCCGCCTCTTCGCTCTCCAAAAATCTCATGCGGCCCGCTCCCGCTCAACACTGCGAAGGTCCTGCAGCAGCCAGCGTCGGCGGATGCTGAGAATCCAGAAGGTGATGGAGGCGGCCAGCAGGGCGATGATGACGGCGGAAAAGGCCACGGCCAGGTTTTCCCCCACCCCCGCCATCTCGCCGTTGCTCAAAGAGAGCAGGGCCGGCCCCATGGGGATCATGGTCGCCACCAGCCCCAGCATGGGGGCGGTGCGCGATGCGATCCGGAGCGGTTCGAGCTCTTTTAAAATCCACAGTTCCAGATCGTCGCTGCCTAGCTCCGGATGGGCAAGCGCGTAGCGTTTCAGCGGCGAGCCCTTGGCCCGCATGGCCGCCTCGACGGCAAAGCGTCCCACGCTCCACAGCGCATAGACAAAGAGCAGGGCGATGAGAATCAGCACCGGGGTTAAAAAGAGTTTGGACACCTCAAAGAGGGAGGTTTCGATCAGTTCATTCATTTGGTTGTTTCCTTACGAAAATAGAGTTGGGTACGCACATATTGGTAGAGCGCACCCAGGAGCACAAGCAGCACGATCCCCAGCAGCGCATAGGGCAGGGGAGTGGCCGCGGCGCTCTGGGCGGCGTTCTGTTTTTCCAGCTTCATGCCGCTGACGCTGCCGCCGGAGAGGGGTGCGCCGATGCCAAAGCCCGCCGCCTGTTCGGCGACGAAGGCTTCGAGCTTGTCATGCAGCGGCAGCAGGTCGTGGTCTTGGTGAAGCTGCTGGTAGTTTTCGATGAGATTTTTGAGGGTCTTTTCGTCCGCTTTCCAGTACTCCTTGCGCACGGCTTCGAGCATCCGTTCGACCATCTGGGCCAGCGCCTCCGGATTGGTCTGCTCCATCCACTCCCGCAGCTGCATTTGGTATTTATCATCCACATAGATGTCGTGGAAGGCCTGCCACTGATCGTCCCGAACCATGTCCGGGTCCATTACCTGCCAGCCCCAGAAGTTCTCCAGGCTGCCCGTCATGGCGAGGCTTCCGGCGTGGCCCTCTTGCATCAGCTCCTCAATGTAGCCGGGGTGAAACTCGCGGGTCGCCAGCTCCCGGGCCATGAACTTGGCCGCGTCCTCCACCTTGCCCTTTTTGGGGTCGCGCAGGTTGGAGATGTAGAGCTTGGGGCTTTTGCCATTGATATGGCGCACCGCCAGGGAGAGGCCGCCCAGATACTGGAAGGGATCGTCCGTGGTGAGCATGCCGTAGAGGTTGGAGCTGCGCGAAAGCACGGCGGCGTCGACCCCTTTGAGGTTTTGGGCGTAGAGGTTCATCTGCGCGACCTTTTCGCCTCCGGATTCCAGCCCTTCACCGAAGGCATACTGCATGCGGTTGAGGTACATGTCCGCCAGTTTGCCTTCCGCTTCCCAGGTGTCAGAGGCGAGCGCCGCATCTTCGAGGTTGGAGCCGTAGACCCCGCTCTCATTGGAGAAGACGCGGATTTTGGAAAGCAGGCGCGCCTTGGCCTCCGGAACCCCCTTGGCCACCAGCTCGTCAAAGGTTGCCCGGGTGGCGGCGGCGATGGGGTTGGAATCGTTCAGGTCGCTGACCAGCGCCACCGCTTCGTTCATCCGGAGCATGGCGTTGGGGAACTGGTCACGGTAGAGCCCCGTGGCGGAGATGACCGTGTCGATACGGGCCCGGCCCAGCTCGCTCCGGGGAATGAGCTTGACCCCGCTGACCCGTCCGCCCCGGTCCCACACCGGCTCCACGCCCAGGGCGTAGAGCACCTGGGCCTCCAAAATACCAAAGTGCCGCATCGTCTCCACGGACCACATGGTAAAGGCGAGCTTTTTGGGGGCTTCGCCGTTTTCGGCCCGGTGGGCGGCGATGAGCTGGTCGAGGGCAATTTTGCCCGCTTCCCACGCCGCTTGGGTCGGCACGCGGGAGGCGTCAAAGCCGTAGTGGTTAAAGCCCGTGGGCAGGCTCTCCGGATTGCGGATGGGATCGCCGCCGTACTTGGTGGGGATGTGGCGTCCGGAGAGGGCATCCAGCAGGCGGGGCATCTCTAGTGGGTTGGCCTGGTTGTCGCCGAAGGTGCGGGCGGTTTTTCCCATGGCGTCCTTGGGGGCGGAGGGGGCGCTTAGCCACTGCATCACCTGACGGTAGGGCTTGCTCTGATTCAGCTCGCTGTAATCGACGGTGGTGAGTTCGTCCCACTCGTTGCCACCCAGACGTTTGAGCAGGTCGTCGCCCAGCATCTGCACGGTGGTGTGGACGCGCTGGTTAAGATCCGGAGCCTTGCCGAAGGTGTGCAGCCCCATGGGGCGCGACTGCGAGGCCAGGGTGTGGAGGTGGTCGTGCAATTCTTTGGTAAAGGTCTCAAACTCCGCTTCGGCTCGGGCCTCGTCCCAGCCCAGATCGCCCCAGAGGGGGTTTTGGGCCTTGGCGGTGGCGATGATCTGCTCCCGGATTTTCTCCTTTACCAGCCCTTTGTCCGCCGCCAGATAGTCGTGAATCAGGCTGTGGATGTCGCCCAGTTCCCGGTAGAGTCCGGAGGCGATGAAGGCGGGGGTCATGTGGGTGATATTCACCGCCCGGCCCCGGCGTTTGGTCTGGGTCGCTTCGCCGATATTATCCACGATATAGGGGTAGACGACGGGAATGTCGCCGAGGGTGAGGAAGGGGTCGTCAAAAACGCTCAGGCCCCGCTCCTTGCCGTAGGTCCACTCCTGGCTGCCGTGGGTGCCCAGGTGAATGAGCGCCTGGGCGTGCTGGCGCACGTAGAGGTAGACCGCCAGGTAGAAGTGGTTGACGGGAACGCTCATGTCGTGGTAGAGGGCGTTCTCCTTCGGTTCGTCCCGGTGGCCGCGGGGGGGCTGGGGCATGATGAGCAGGTTGCCCGCCGCGTAGGCCGGGATGACAAAGCCCTTCTCCTTGACAAACATGGGGTCCTCCTCCGGAGCGCCCCAGCGGGCGTTGATCCGATCTTTGACAGGCGTTGGAAGGGCGTCAAACCAGGCGTGGTACTCCGCGGCCGGGAGGTATTCGCCCAGCATCTTGCCCACCAGCGGCTCCGTCGCCTCGGCGCGGTGCAGGCCGCGCAGGAGCTCTTGGAGTTTGGTCAGCAGGGTCGCTTCGTCCGGTGTGGTAACGGCGTATCCGGAGGTTTTAAGGGCTTTGAGGATCGCTTCGATACTTTTCGGGGCATTCATGAACGACGCGGAGATGCCGCTCTCTTTTGAGGGGTAGTTGTAAAACATCAAGGCCAGTTTTTTTTCTGCGGCGGGGGTGCGCTGCAAGCCGGCATAGCCCAGGGCTTTGTTGACGACGGAGTCGATCTGTCGCGGCAGGGGTTTGGGGGCGCCGTCTGCCCCCACGACGGCGATGGTCATGGGGTCGATCATGCCCGCAAACTCGGCGTTGGCCAGGAAGAAGGGCACGCTGCCCGCCTCCAGCCCGACCCGGTCCTTTTCCCAGGCCGCTTCGTCTCCTTCGCGGTAGAGCAGGGTGTGCAGCACGGGCACGCCCAGTTTTTCAAACACCGCCTTGCGGCTCTCCGGAGCCAGGACGATCTGCTGGCTGATGATGGCGTTACAGAGGGTTTTGCCTTCCTTCATCAGCACCGATTCGATCCCGCTGCTGTCGACGACGGAGTCGTAAAAGGGCAGGGCGATCGCCCCCTTGGCTTCGATGCTCCGGATCAGGGCGTCGAGGTGGGCGGTGGTTCCGGAGGCGATGTAGTTTTTATGGTGGGCCACGGCGATGACGGGGCGCGTATCGTCCGGTTTGACTCCTTTCCAGGCAAAATAGGCCTGGGTGGTGGGGAAGATCAGCCCCTCGAAATCGGGGTGGTAGATGCCCACTTTGTCAAAGACCACGGGAGGGTTCGGCTCGGCGACGGATTCGTTCCAGAGGTGTTTGCGCATGTAGGCGAACATCTGGGAGAAGTTGAGGCTTGAGCCGTTAAAGTAGTAGTCGTGGAGCTGCTTGGCCGTGGCATCGTCGATCTGCTTGGCCTCGTAGCCGGAGCGGCCGGTTTGCAGCAGCATGCCGTCGTAGGCGGCCAGGAATGCCGCCGCTTTTTCTTTGACAAAACGGACATTGTGGTTTCCGGGGGTGTCGAGGATCACCAGGTCATAAAGGGAAGCATCGAGCGGGGTTTCGGGCAGGGCCTCGGCCAGATAGCCCTCCAGGGTGATCCCCTGGGGGGCGGCCACGTCTGCCAGATGGGTGAATTTCGCCGCCAGAACGGGGCTGGTGGAGAGCACCAGCACCCGCTTGGAGGCGGGGTGAAACAAGGCGATGATCAGCGCCGCCGCAATAAGCGCGGCGCTGAAGACCAGGGCAGTGGTGAGCGAGACGAGGCGTTGCTGGCTCATGCCTTACTCCACTTCCGTGTAGCGCAGGGTGATGTTGGCGCTGGTGAGGGTCTCGGGGTGGTAGTAGCTGCTGATCTGCAGGGCGTAGGTTTTGCCCTCGCCGTCATCCAGCAGGTAGACCCGGTAGTTGGGGTAGATTTTGCTGCTTTTGTACCATCCCCAGCCGTAGGTGGCGCTGTATTTGCCGTAGTCGCTGGCGGTGACGTCCTGGGTCCAGTAGTAAGATGAGGTCATCTCCTGCACATTGGCCGCCAGATCGGTGCCGCTGGCCAGTTTGCCAAGGTCGGACGCATCGAGCTGGGAACCTGCGGCGTCACCGGTGCCGCTGGCACCACCGTTAAGGCGCAGGGAGCTGCTGTTGCCGATGCGTTTGTGCTTGATGTCCCACGCTCCGGAGCAGTCGTTCACGGTGTTGGTGGCGATGTGGTAGCACGTTTCGCTGCTGGGCAGGGTGTTGAGCACCGCGGTGACCGTGGAGGCGCCAAAGGTGCTGTCGGTGCCGGGCTGTACGTACATCTCCAGGGTGACGTTGCGCTCCGCGGAGCTGGAGAGGTAGTCGATGCCGGTGACGTGAACCTTGGCGAAGGTGTAGTTGCCATCCGTCGCCTCGGCGGAGCGGACCAGGTACCAGGTGTCTTCGTTAGGCACGATCTTGTGCGCCGCGATCTGGGCGCTGTCGCACTGCTCCGGATTGGAGCCGCAGTAGTAGTACCAGCCGTCCGTCTCCGTCGTGGTCATGGTGGGGATGGTTGGGGTAAAGAGGTCGGAGCCGAAGGCGGTCAGGTTGTCATCGGTGCCGATGGTGCCGATGATCTCCAGGTAGTTCTCCGGAAGGGCGGAGAGGAAGGTCGCCTCCACCGCCGTATCGGTGCCGTCGTAAAAGCCCGCGGGGGTGTAGGCCAGGGCCATCTTGACCCCTTTGCTGCCGGAATCGCCGCCGTTCATGATGAACTCGGTCCGTTTAAAGGCGAGGTCCCAGTTATCGGACGCGGTGACCACCGCTCCGGAGGCGAGGCTGAAGTAGGCGTAGTTGTCGTAATCCGTCGCATCGACGGTTTTAACGGTGATGCTGCTCTCGTCGCCTCCGGAGGGGTTTTGCGTGGTGTTGTCGCTGCTGTCGCTGTCGCAACCGCTAAAGCCCGTGAGCAGGGCGGCCAGAAGGGCGGGTGTGGTGAGGTGGATCGGTTTCATTTATTCTCCTTGGTTGGGGTGGATGCTGTGTAGTTGAGGCGGATGCCCATGTAGGCAAAACGCCCCTCTTTGGGGCGGACGTCGTAGAGTTCGTCCATATCCCGGTGGATGTCCGCGAGGTTCTCCACGCCGCCGAAAACCTCGAAGCCTCCGGAGAGCTTCCAGGTCGCCTTGATGTCCCACAGCCCGTAGGCCGGGGAGGGGTGCAGGTCGCCGTTGTCGTCGGCGACCTGTTCTTTGCTCTGCTGCTGGTGGAGCAGGACGAAGCTGGTGCTTTTGTCACGCCACTCCAAGGAGGCCTTGGCCTGATGCTCGGGGCGTTCGGTCAGGACCTTGCCCGTGGTTTCGTTGGTGGCCTTCAGGTAGGTGTAGCCGCTTTGGAAACGCCACGGCCCGGCCCGGTAGTTAAAGGAGAGCTCCGCCCCTTTGGTGACGGCGTGTTCGAGGTTTTGGTAGTTGTAGGTGTTGAGTCCGTTTTCCTGGGTCAGGGTCGCGTTAAAGGCGGTGTCGATCAGGTCGCGGATGTCGTTGTAGTAGAGGTTGACCCCGAGGGATGAACCCTCCGGAGCCAAAAACTCCACCCCCGCCTGATAGCTGGTGGAGTATTCGGGTTTGAGCTCCGGATTACCGATGACCATGTAGCTGTGCTGGCTCTGGTCAAAGCTGTAGTAACGCTCCTTAAGGGTCGGTACCCGGTAGCCGGCCCCCACGCCCAGGCGTAGGTTGGTCTGGTAGGGGGTGTGGGCGAGGATGTGCATCAGGTTGATTTTGGGGGCCGCGTGGGCGCCGAAATCGCTGTCGTTCTGCCACCGGATACCGGGGAGAAGCTCCGTGTCTTCGCCGACGTTCCAGTCGTCCTGCGCAAAAAACTCCACATTGTTCCGCATGGCATCCTCTTCCAGTTCGTTGGAGAGGGTGGTGCCGGTGGCGCTTCCCTTGGCTTTGGTCTGCTCCAGGCTCTCCTCGTGCAAGACGCTGCCCAGGGTGATGAGGTGGCGGTCCCCCAGGGGCAGGTTCCACTGCACTTCGGCGTCACGGTAGCGGATGTCGGCCCGGCGGGTATCTTCCGTAAAGGCGGTGCTTAGGGTGTCGGTGACGGTTTTGGCGGCATAGTCCTGCTGCCAGATGCGCCAGCGCAGCTCCTGCGTGCCGAAACGGTGGCTGCCGTTAAGACCCAGACCGTCGCTTTGCACATCCTCCGTCCAGACCTGTTCGCGGTAGCCGATACCGGCCACAAAGAGCATGCTGGGGCGGTATTTTTCCTCGTCCAGCCGCTCGTAGAGGAGGGCGACCTGTTGGCTGTCGGTGCGCCAGCCCGATTCAACCTTCAGGTTGCTGCGGGTCGATTCCTGGCCGATGAGGGCAAAGGCCTCCGGATCGTCGGAAAATCCGCTGTCGTGGCGCGTGTCGGCGTTGAGTTTGAGGTAGAGGTTGTCGTGTTTAAGCCCCAGGGTCGAGGCCAGACGGTAGACCGAAGGGTGGGTTTCGCTCCGATCCCCCCAGGTACCGCCCTGGGCTTCGAGGGAGAAGCTCAAGGGTGCGGAGGACTGGCGGGTAATGATGTTGATCACCCCGCCCATGGCGGAGGTGCCGTAAAGGGCGGAGGTCGCCCCCTTGACCACTTCGATGCGTTCGATATCGGAGACGGGAATCTGCGTCAGATCGACGGTGGCCCCGGTACTGGCGACCAAGGGGCGGCCGTCAACGAGGATCAGAACCCTGTCGGAGTCAAACCCCTGTACCAGAACCGATTGGCCTTCCTTGCCGTGGGTGGCCCGCACATAGAGCCCCGGTACCAAGTCGAGGGCTTCGGCCACGTCACGGACGTGGCGGGTGGCGAGGGTTTCGCTGTCGATCACCTCGGTGCGGACGGGGACGTCGGCAAGGGAGTAGGCGGTGCGGGTTCCGGTAATGACGATGGGGTTGAAGGCTTCCGACATGGCCACGGTGGTGAGCGCATCGGATGAGAACAAAGAGGCCGTAACGGCACCACAGAGCACGAAAAAACGCATGCAAGTCCTTGGGACTGGAAATCATGGCTTGCTGGCTCGGGGCTGGCTGGCTTTTTAGGTTGGGGGTTGGGTTATTTGGTCAAAATAAGTCGGTCATTCGCCGTTAGTCGCAGGCGGTAGACGACACCGTTGTGCTGAATCAGAATCTCGTTGCATCCCTTGAAGAGATCGTCGCTTCTGATCACCGGGGGGGAGGCGGGTGTCCCGGTTTCGGGTTTCATAAAACTTCTCCTGGTTGATTCTTAATAATGATAACGATTGTCAATATTATAAATTGAGTTACCTGAAAGGGAGTTTAAAAAAGAGGAGAGTTTTCGTCCGTTTTGAACAACGGACGAAAGAGGGGTTTAAAGGTTGGTGTAGAGGTGCATGCGTTCGGTGACGCGTTTGAGGTAGTGCTTGGTCTCGTCGTAAGGAAGGCTGCGAAGGAGCCGGTTGTAGACCTCCTGGGGACTGAGGCGGTTGATGGTATCGGCCGCTTTGTTGATGTTGGTGCTTCCCGTAAAGGCCTTGGCGACGTTGCCGGACCCAGTGTTGTAGGCGGCGATGGTGCAATAAAGGCGGCTTTGGGGGTTGCTGATCTTGCCCAGATAGTTGTGGTAGAGGATGTGCAGGTAGGCGGAGCCCGTCTGCACATTGTTGCTCTCGTTATACAGATAGCTGGGGCTGAGCAGCTTGGCGCGACCGTAGAGGTATTTGGTGGCGTCTTTTCCGGCGGTGCGGGGGACGATCTGCATCAATCCGAAGGCGGGTACGTGGCTGCGGGCCATGGGGTTAAAGGCGCTCTCGCAGTGCATGATCGCCATCACCAAGGGAGCGGAGAGCTTCTCTTTGGCGGCGTAGCGCTTGGCGTAGGGGGCGAGACGTTCGGCCTTGTCGGCCATGTATTTGGGCAGCTTCAGGTCACCGCTTTTTTGCGCGGGGAGGGGAAAGCGGGCTTCGACATATTTTTTCTGGGTCTTCTGGGTGGTCTGGAAAGACTTTTGGGAGCCTTTGAGCAGCTCCTTGACCACCGCGTCGCTCGCCTTTTTGCCGGGGGTTTTATCAAAGAAGACGTCGGCAAGCACCGGGGTGGTGCCGGGCTTGTCATCTTTAAGATCTGAGAGGGTGCCGATACGTTTTTGGATACGCTGGGTCAGTTCGTCGTTTTTGAGGGCGTCTTGCGTGTCGATGGTGATGGTGCGCTCGATCTCTTCTTTTAAGATGGCCGCGGCGGCCTTGGGGTCGGTCTCCTGGGTCTGGATCACCACCTCGCCCTTGTCAAAATCGACGATGGTTCGGGTCTTTTTGTCCTTGGAGTAGGTGGTCCACTGGGTGGGGTCGTCGATTTTTGGTTCGTCCCAATAGGCGCCGATCTCTTTTTTATACGCCTTGAACTCTTCGTCCATTGCCTTTTGGTAGGCGGCAAACTCTTTATCCAGGTCGTCCTGGTATTTGTCAAATCCGCCGGTCTCCTGGGACATGAAGCTGCCAAACTCCTTCATGGCCGAATCGGCGGCAAGGCCCAGGCTGAGCGTGCTTAAGAGCACAAGGGCCGCGCGTCTCATTCGACCACCATCCAGACGTGCAGTTCGTCCTTGGCCTTGTCAAACCACATCTCGCGGATGCGGGCGGAGACGGTCTTGCCGTCGGTGGTCTGGAAGCTGTAGGAGTCCATGGCGCTGGAGCTGCCGCTCTCACTGGCGTGGGCTTCGGTGGAGAGAATGTTGGAGACCTTCACCCCCATCTGGCGGGCGATCTCATCCAAGGCTCTGGAGATGGCCAGAACCCGCTGGGCGGAACGGCCGTTCATGTGGGTGCGGGCACTTCCGACGCCACCCAGTTTACCGGCCATGTTGGGGTTGTAAATCCACTGGGGTTCGCCGTTTTTGGGTGCGGGCTGGGGTTTGGCGCCGCCGCAACCGGCCAGGGCGAAAATCAGGGCTGTTAAAAGAAGTAGGGTACGCATGCAATGCCTTTCATGTGTGGGTGAAAAATCATAGCAAAAGATAGATCAAGATTGGGAGAAACAAAGCATCCGGGCCAGATGCTGCCCGGACGTTCAAAAGGAGGCTATAACGTGTTGTGTGAGATTTATCTGCTAGTTTAACGGCATCTCGGCCGAACGCTGCTCCGGAGCTTAGCTCCGGAGGGCGTATTAATACTTAGTGTGCAGAAGCGCCCTCAGCACCGATACCGGTCTGGCTTCGGATGAACTGAGCTTCGTACGCTTCTTTCTCTTTTTCCGCATCGCCGGATTTATCCGTGATGGAGAAGAACCAGATGCCCACAAAGGCAATGATGACAGAGAAGAGAGCCGGATATTTGTAAGGGAAGATCGCCTGTGCATTGCCCAGGATGTCAACCCATACGATTGGGCCAAGGATTACCAGCAGAACCGCTGTGGCAAGACCGAGGCTACCACCGATGACCGCACCGCGAGTGGTGAGGTTTTTCCAGAACATGGACAGGAACAGGATCGGGAAGTTAGCAGACGCTGCGATAGCGAAGGCCAGACCGACCATGAAGGCGATGTTCTGTTTTTCAAACATAATACCCAGGATGATCGCGATGATACCCAGAGCAACGGTTGCATATTTGGAGACCTTGATCTCTTTTTGCTGATCGGCGTTACCTTTTTGCAGAACGCTGGCGTACAGGTCGTGGCTGATTGCAGAAGCACCTGCCAGGGTCAGACCGGAAACAACCGCAAGGATCGTAGCGAAAGCAACCGCGGAGATGAATCCAAGGAAGAGGTCACCGCCAACTGCGTGGGAGAGGTGAATCGCTGCCATGTTGTTGCCGCCAAGGATTTTCTGAGCCGCATCAAGGTACTGTGGATTCTGGCTTACCAGAACGATCGCACCAAAACCGATGATGAAGGTCAGCAGGTAGAAGTACCCGATGAAACCGGTTGCATAGAAAACGGATTTTCGCGCTTCTTTCGCATCGGCAACGGTAAAGAACCGCATCAGGATGTGTGGCAGACCCGCTGTACCGAACATAAGGGCAATACCCAGGGAGATCGCAGAGATCGGATCGCTGACCAGACCGCCGGGAGCCATGATTTCAAGCCCTTTGGGGTGAATCTGTGTAGCGTGGGTAAAGAGTGTTTCCAGGCTGAATCCGGACATAACCATAACCATGAAGGCCATGAACGTCGCACCGGAAAGAAGCAGGATCGCCTTGATGATCTGAACCCATGTCGTCGCCAGCATACCGCCAAACGTTACATAGATGATCATCAGAACACCGACGATAATAACCGCAAACTCATACTCCATACCGAACAGCAACTGGATCAGCTTACCGGCACCAACCATCTGAGCGATCAGATAGAGAATAACCGTAGCGATAGAACCGAAAGCCGCAAGTGTACGGATAGGCGTTTGGCGCAGACGGTAGCTTGCTACGTCGGCAAAGGTAAATTTACCCAGGTTTCGCAGACGTTCTGCCACCATGAACAGAATAACAGGCCAGCCGACCAAAAAGCCGATGGAGTAGATCAGACCATCGTAACCCTTGAGGTAAACCAGACCGGAAATACCGAGGAAGGAAGCCGCAGACATATAGTCACCGGCAATCGCCAGACCATTTTGAAAACCGGTAATACCGCCACCGGCTGTATAAAAGTCTTTTGCTGTCTTTGTGCGTCGTGCAGACCAGTAGGTGATCCCCAGGGTTGCTGCTACGAAGATAAAGAACATAACGATCGCCGCTACATTCAGTGACTGTTTTTGTACTTCACCCTCGATTGCGCCCGCAGCCATAAGGGCCGGAGCCAGGGCGAGAAGTGCCAGTAGGATTTTGCCCATTACGCTTTCCCCGCTTCTTCTTTGATTTCTTGAGTCAGTTTGTCAAACTCGCCGTTGGCACGTTTGACATAGACGCCGGTGATGGCGAAAGAGAATACAATGATGGCAAGCCCGACGGGGATACCAACCGTTGTAATACCGCCCATGCTCGCACCCAGAGTAGCCGGGCTAAACGCGATAACGAGAATGAAGGCATAGTAAACCACCAGCATGGTGATGGTGAGTTTCCAGGCAAAAGAGCTGCGCTCTTTTACCAGTTTCTGATACTTGGGATTGTTTCTGATTTTTTCAATGGTTGCTTGATCCATAGGTATCACTCCTTATTAAAATTTGTAGCTGACGATGAAGCGGTGCTCCGTCCAGTCAAGTGTTTTATTTGCATTTGCAGGGTTGTTCCAGAAATCTTGTGGCATGTTCAGACGGTAGCGCAGCATGAGGTTTTTGTCCATCATGTAGATAACGTCAGCCATCATTTCGGACGCTGTCCATTCGTTGCCGGGAACGTAGGAGTTGTCTGCACCCATGTCATAGGACATATAGGCCAGAGTAGCTTTCAGCGCGTCTTGGGAGTAGGTAGCCGCCACTTTGGTTGCTGTGGTATCAGCAAAGAACTGGTGGCGTGTTACCATCCCTTGAGTAAAGGCAGGCATACCGCCCCATGGGCTGATGATACCGCCGTTAAGGGCTGCTGTTGTATCGGAATCGGTCATGGAGTAGGCAACATAGGCGTTAATTGGTCCAAAAGTACCACCCAGTTTGGCAGCCATGTAGCTGGATGCTACTTTATCAACACCAAGTACATCACCTGCTAGGTTATCACCAATATCACTTTCGTTGATGTATTGAACAGCAGCATAGAGCTTGTTATCACCCAGTTTTAGACCATAGTCTGCCTGGAAGTAGATAGCGTTAAGAATATCGGTAGCGATGTAGTCCCACAGCTGAACTTTCAGACCCGCATCTTTGTTGTCGTAGATCGCAGCAAGGGCATGTACGCCGGATGTCTCTACACCGATAGCGGAAGCACCCATGTCTTCAAAGCTGCCGACAGTCATATTGGTACCGTAACCGGCTGTAAGCGCCAGGGCACCACCGGTGCTGTAGGCGTTGGCAAAAGTACCGTAGGCAACTTTGCTGACGTGTGCCGCGATCAGGGTTGTATTGGTGATGTCGCTATTGGAAACAACCGCTGCTTCAAACAGTGTGGGCAGCATACGGGCATCGTCACCGCCAGCCAGAGGCGTGTTCAGAGCCTGGCGACCGATTTTTACGTTGGTCTTGCCGGTTGCATAGTTGATGTAGGCTTCACCCAGGATGGAGTAACCATCAGCAGCAGGACCTTCAAACAAGGTAGCATTTACACGGTCTTCACCGGTTGTGCCCAGTTGGGTTCCCACAGGCTGAGTCGTATAAAAGCGTACGCCGGTAGAGAGGCCTTCGATACCGTAGTTGCTTTTAATGGCACCCAGGTTACCACCTACCGCGAAACCACGTTCATTATAGTCAGCAGCGCTGTTTCCATAGGAACGTGCACGGTCGATGTAAAACGCCCGGAACTCACCGTTTACAGTCAGTCCGCTTTCCGCTGCGGGCTCAGCCGCATAAGCCGAAGTTGAAA
>QKHD01000243.1 GCA_003250175.1 Helicobacteraceae bacterium | reverse complement strand
CCTCCGCCTCCACCGGTTTAAAGGTGCCGATACCCACGTGCAGGGTCAGGTAGTGCTCCGGATGTTGGGCGCAGACGGCGGCAAAGAGCTCCTTGGAAAAATGGAGCGAAGCCGTGGGCGCCGCTACGGCTCCGGACTTGCTGGCAAAGAGGGTCTGGTAGTCGCGGCTGTCATCCTGGGTATCTTCCCGCTTGATGTAAGGGGGCAGCGGGATGTGGCCGATGCGGTCCAGTACCTCCAGCAGGGCATCAAAACGAAGCGCCTGCTCCCCTTGATAAAAGGCGACTTCCCTTGTTCCGTCTTCAGCCAGGGCGAGGATCTCCGCCTCCAGCCCCTCGTCAAAGAGCAGGCGGCTGCCGATTTTGACCCGTCCGCGGATATTGACCAGATAGCGTTCACTGCCGATGGGCTTTTGAAAGAGCAGCTCCACCTTGCCGCCGCTCACCTTCTGGCCAAAGATGCGGGCCTTGATGACCTTGGTGTCGTTAAGAACCATGGCGCACTCCGGAGGGAGAAAATCATTGATCCGGGCAAAGGTGGTGTGGGTTATGGTGCCCGTTTGCCGGTCATAGACCAGCAGCCGCGCACTCTCGGGCGGCTGGGCGGGAAACTGGGCGATGAGTTCTTCGGGAAGATCGTATTCGTAGTCGCTGACGGCGGTGCTCATGCCTTAGGCGCGCTCCGCCGTTTCGCCTGCCTCTTCCTCTTCGTCTTCATCGGCGTCGGGACTTTTGTAGGGGTTGACCACACGGACGATGATGATGGAGAGACCGTAAAGGGCTACCAGCGGCACAGCCATGAGAAACTGGGTGAGAACGTCCGGAGGGGTGAGCATGGCGGCAAAGATAAAGATCAGCAAGACCGCGTATTTGAAGAAGTCGGTCAGCGTCCGGTCGGTAATCAGCCCCAGTACGCCCAGGAAGAAGGCCAGAACGGGCAGCTCGAAGGAGACACCGAAACCGAAGATGAGCTTAAGGAAAAAGCCCAGGTACTCCCCGATACTGATCATGGCCGTCACCGCGTCGCCCCCGAAGTTAACCAGGTAGGTAAAGCCGTAGGGGAAGACGATGTAGTAGGCAAAGGCCGCGCCCAGGGTAAACATAAAGGAGGCGGAGACCACAAAGGGAACCACCAGCTTTTTCTCGTTGTCATAAAGCCCCGGTGCGATAAAGGACCAGATCTGATAGAAAATGACGGGCAGGGAGACCATCAGGGCGGCAAAGAAGGCGACAATCATTGCCACGAAAAACTGTTCACCCATCTTATAGGCGATGACCTGGGAGCTGGCGGAGAGGGAGTCTTCCAGGGGCTGTTTGATCCAGGCGAGGATCGGTTCCCAGTAGATGAAGCAGACGATAAACGCCACAAACAGGGTGGCGATCGATTTGATCAGACGTTCACGCAGTTCTTGAATATGGGGTTTGAGCTCTTCTAGCATCGCACTCTCTTTTGGGGGGAATTAGATCAGGATTGTTTGCCGGAGACGTCGTCCAGGCTTTTTTGGGTGTCGCGTTTGAGGTCGCTGAAAATCGCGCCCACTTCGCGGGATTCGCTGCCGCCGGTTTCGTTGTAGAGGTTGGTGGCGCCTTTTTCGATCTTCTCTTTATATTCCAGGGCGTCTTTTTTCATTTCGGAGATGTTGATCTCGCTCTCCAGGGCATCCTTGGCATCGGAGATGCTACCCTTGATCGATTTGAAAAACTTGGCAACCTTGACCATGGCCTCCGGAAGCTTCTCCGGACCAAGGAAGATAATAGCGACGATGACGACCAGTAAGATTTCTCCAAAACCCATTCCGAACATGATCACGAATCCTTTTAGTAACTGTCTGGATTGTATAACACCAATACTCAAACCGACATTAAAAGCTTCGCCGCCGGTTTTGGTATAATCCCGGTAATTTTACTCTTCAAAGGGGCGCGGATGGATCGTTTCAGCCTGCTGATCAAACTGGGAATCACCGTGGCATTCGTGGTCTACGTCGCCCTTAGCGAAGAGTTCCAAACCCTTTTTAAAGCGATTTACGGATGATGATCGATACCCATATTCACCTGGATGACGAACGCTACGACGCCGATTTTGAGAGCATGATGGCCCGGGCCAAGGCAGCCGGCATCGAACAGTGCATTATCCCCGGTGCAGATATCGCCGACCTGCCCAAAGCCGCCGCCATCAGCGCGGCCCACGAGGATATCTTTTTCGCAGCGGGCGTGCACCCCTACCATGCGGAAGATTTCAACGAAGCGACGCTCCGGAGCTATCTGGAAGACCCCAAGTGCATCGCCGTGGGCGAATGCGGGCTGGATTACTTCCGACTTCCGGAGGGCGACGCGGAGATCCGGGCAGAAAAGGAGCGGCAGGCCGAGGTCTTCCGCGCCCATATCGACCTGGCGCTGGAGTATGACCTGCCGCTGATTGTCCACATCCGCGACGCCAACCAGGATGCCTTTGATATCCTGCACAGCTATGGGGAGCGCATCCGTGGTGTGCTGCACTGCTACAACGCCAGCAAACTGCTGCTGGGGCTCTCGCAAAACTTCTACTACGGCATCGGCGGGGTGCTGACCTTTAAGAATGCCAAACAGTTGGTGGAGGTGCTTCCATTAATCCCAAAAGAGCGGCTGGTTTTGGAGACGGACGGCCCCTATCTGACGCCTCATCCCCACCGGGGCGAGCGGAACGAACCGGCCTATACGGCCCTCGTTGCACAGAAGATTTCCGAGTTGCTCGAGATGCCAATGGATGCTGTCATAGAAACAACTACGGCCAACGCTCGGTCACTGTTTAGTCACCTGCAAGCTCGCTAGGAGTATAATGTGGGATTTTTATCAAAAAATATAGCGGAAAAAAATCCCCCCGAAGCATAGGAGTAGCATGCTCAAAAGTGTGATCAGTATTTTGGCGATCGTGATGGCTCTGCACGCATCGCTTAACGACGATTCTGTTGCCCAGAATCGGGACATCAACGTGTTAAAGAGCCTGGACATCGAAGAGACCTTCCTGCGGGACAAAGAGTTTCAGGAGCTTCGCGAGAACTACTGGCTCTACCGCAGCACGATCTTTATCCAGATCCTCTCCGATGCCTACATCTACTTTCCCCTGATCAAAAAGATGCTCTCCGACTCCGGACTGCCACCCAGTCTGGTCTACATGGCCATGGCGGAATCCAGCTTTAAAAACCGCGCTTACTCCCGTGCACGGGCGGTTGGTATCTGGCAGTTCATGCCCAAGACGGCGGAGCGTTTCGGCCTTGAGGTCAACATGTACATCGACGAGCGCCGGGACCCCGTCAAATCTACGGAAGCCGCCATTACCTACCTCAATTACCTCTACAAAGAGTTCGGCAAGTGGTATCTGGCGGTGATGGCCTATAACTGCGGCGAAGGGCGATTGATGAAGGCGATCAAACAGGCCGGCTCGGATGACCTTAACGCCCTGCTGACCGTCCGCCCCGGAACCAAGCGGCAGTACCTCCCCATGGAGACCCGCAAATATATCCGCAAGATTATCGCCATGGCCTCCCTCTCCCAGAGCGAAAACCTGATGATGTCCACCAACAACATGCACTTGCTTAACCGCGGGCTCTCCTTCCCTATGGCCAGCGTCGAGGTAGGGCCGGGAACGACCCTGCGCGAAATCAGCGAAACCATCGGGGTGAACTACCAGGAGATGAAGACGCTTAACGCGAGCCTCAACTACGGATTTGTGCCTCCCTATGTGGACAAGTTCGAGGTGCACATCCCCTACGACAAGCTGGCGGATTTCAAAGAGAATTTCAAACGGAGAAATCCGGACGAAAAATACATCATCTACCGGGTTCGACCCGGCGACACGCTTAGCAGCATCGGCCGACGGTTCAATATCCACTTCAAGGCGATCAAGGACTTCAACCACCTGAAGGGTTCGTTCCTCTCCCTGAACCAGAAACTGGTCATTCCCGTGGAGAAGGCAAAAGAATTTGAATACGTGGTCCAAAATGGCGATACTCTCAGTTCAATTGCAAGAAAGTTCAATGTCAAAGTGGAGCAACTGATTGACAGCAACAACCAGCGAAAAAAAATCTATGCAGGTGACAAACTACTTATCCAGAAATAGCCTCGTCCTGGCACTGCTGCTGGGGATGCTGACCGGGTGTTCGGACATGCACCAGCATGCGCTGCCCTATCAGCCTCCGGAGCAGGGTGACCTGACGGGCCAGTCGCCCAAGGTAACGGAAGGCGTCCACCGTTGGACCCTGCGTCCCTATGTGATCAACGGGGTGCGGTATGTTCCGGATATCGTTCCGGTGGGCACCGTGACCAAGGGGGTTGCCAGCTGGTACGGCCCCGATTTTCACGGCAACAAAACCTCGTGTGGTGAAGTCTATGACATGCACGGCATGACCGCCGCCCACAAGACCCTGCCGATGCATACGAAAATCCGTGTCACCAACCGCTACACGGGCAAGAGTGTCGAGGTCCGGGTCAACGACCGGGGGCCTTTCGTAACGGGGCGGATTGTCGATCTCTCCTTTGAAGCGGGCAAACGGCTGGGGTTGGATAAGACCGGCATCGCCCCCGTCACCCTGGAGGTCTTGGGGTACGATCCCATCATCACGGCCCGGGCGGAGGCCAAGGCACCTGCCGCGGTGGCGGAAAATACGGTGTCCCAACCGGCACCGCAGCCTCTGTCTAAGGTCGAGAGTGCCCCCGTCGTAGCGCAAGTGCAGTCGGTTGCGGTAGAACCGACGGTGACTCCCGTCGCACTTGATCCGGTGGAGAGCACACCGCTCCAGGCTCCGGAAGTAGCGGCTCCCGTGGTTGCCGCAGCGGCTGCAGTAAGTAGTGTTGATGCCGCACTGCCCACTGCTCCGGAAGAGCCAAAGGAGACGGTTGCGGAGACCGTGAAGAAGGCGGAGCGTTACATGGTGCAGATCGGATCGTTCAGCAAGCTCTCCGGAGCGGAGAAGATCAAAAATGCCGCCGCCTTCGCCTACAGCGGGCGGACGGTCAAGATCGTCAGCACGCCCCAGGGCGACGCGGCGGTTTTCAAGGTGCTGGTCAGCGGCTTTGACAACAAAGAGGAGGCCATGGCATTTATCCGGAAAAATGCCATCAGCGGGGCCTTTATCACCCGGGAAAACTAACATTTTATCAGACATAAGGAGAGGGGAGTGACACAACTTACACGTTCAACCAAAGAGACGGCGATCGAGCTTTCACTGGAGATCAAAGGAAGCGGCAAGGCCGATATTCACACGGGAATCGGTTTTTTTGACCACATGCTCGAAGCCCTGGCCA
>QKHD01000142.1 GCA_003250175.1 Helicobacteraceae bacterium | reverse complement strand
GTAAGTACTACAACAAAGCGGCCAGCTTTGCCGACATGACGACGGTGATGCAGATGGTTGAAACGAGTCTGGACGATGAGGTGGTGGCCGCACTGCTAACCAAGATTCCGGAGCCAGAGAGCGTGGAAGAGTTGAAAAAACTCCTCAATGAAGCCTCCGGAGCGGACGTAGACAGACGGATCAAAACCCACGTGGCGGGGCTGGGTGCAGCCTGGCTGGCCGGCTCCGATCTGCACCCGCTGCAAAAGACGGTGGTGCAAAAAGGGATCAACGCCTTACTTTAGGGATTTGACCCGGTCGAAGTAGTGTTTTTTAAAGAGCTTTTTCGCCGCGTCGCTCATTAAAGAGCGCTCCGTCAGGTCAAAGACATCATGGATACGATCGGCGTATTCGTTCATGTAACCCAGGGCGGCCTGCTCGTCGACCCCGATAAAGCGGGCAAAGAGGACAAAGTCTTCGCGGCTCAGCTCCCTGGGGGTGGCGCTGCTGCGGTAGCCCCCCTCAAAAAGGGGCAGGGCGATGGGGCTGCCTTCGTGCTGGTGGATCGCTCCGGAGTAAAGGCCGCTTAGGGGCGAGAGGCCGAAGTCTCCGGAGGTGCGCTTGTGGATGCCAAAGACCTGGGCATCGGCTCGTGTGTTGCCGATCATGTAGTGGAAGAGAATCTGGGAGTAGAAGTTTTCCAGCTCCACCACGCGGGCGGGGAGGCGCTGGATGATCTGCTTGGCCATGCTCTGGTAGTTGTCGCTCTTTTCGCTGCTCAGAAGTTCGGAAAAGGGTTTGCGCTGAATCTTTCGACCGGGGTGCGGACCAAACCGTGGTCGTACCAACGCCTGCTCGCCCCCTTGAAAAAAGACGATGGCCGGGGTTTCGGTCTCGAGGTCAAAAATCTGTTTGGCGATGCAGGACATGAGGTGCTTGTTGGCGGGAATGTCTTCAAGGTAGCGGATACCCGTCGCCTCCGGAGCGGCTTCGAGGGTGTAGGAGCCGGTGCGCTGGTAGAGGAGCTTGCCCCGGTGCAGCGCCAGAGGGAGGGGCAGCTCCGGAAGATTCTGTTTTTCAAAATCGAGCCAGTGGTGCAGGCGGCTGTTGCCGAAAATCCCTTTGCGGCAGGCAGAGCAGTAGTGGTTGGCTTCGGAGTTGATGGTCTTCAGACAGCCGAAGCAGAGGTTTTTATAACGTATCAAATCCATCAGCCGTTTTTACCTGAATGGTGATCTCCATCCCCATAATATCGAGAACCTTGTGCAGGGTTCCCACAGACGTATCGCCGCTGGCGGTTTCGATGTCGGAAATCTTCCGGACACTCACTCCGCTTAGCTTTGAAAGCCGTTCCTGATTGAGTCCGAGCTCTTTTCGCCGTTTTTTAACCAGTTTGGCGACCTTGGTCTTATCCATAATAATTACCTTAATTCCAACATTATAGTGCATAAATGAGAGAAATTTGGAAATATTTTCATTTATTTTACTAAAAAAGCACTATCAAGCATATTTTTAGCATCTTTTATGCTAAAAGCGGTTTTTTCAGCCATTGGCGGCTTTGTCGTCTTCCGGCTCTTCCTGAACCGGATGGCCCACGCCCCGCAGGGAGAGGGGGATGTCTTCGCGGTATTTGCGCTGCTTGAATTCCGGAGAGCGAAGCGCGCCGTTTTTCTCACCAAGCTTGTAGGCGGCACCGTTAACGTAGTGGTCGTTAAACTCCTTGGTAAAGGGCATGTCCCAGGTGATGCAGCCGATGCTGGGGCAGATGGCGGCACACTGGGGGTCTTCGTGAATCCCCACACACTCGACACACTTTTCGGGGTGAACGTAGTAGTAGGGGTTGCCGAGCGGGTTGTTGCTGTCGTCGGAAATGGCGTTAACTGGGCACACTTCTATACACGCGTTGCATGTGATACACGTATGATCAATTATGACTGACATGGGATCCTCCTTGGTGGATGATGCGTTGAAGCCAGATGGGCGGATTGGTTTTGATCATCTTGACCAGAACCCCCAGGGCCTCTTCGATGGTTTCGGTCTCGTTGCTCCGGATCGGGTGGATGCGGCTGGCAAGGACCATCTTGGACGCGGTTGGGCCGATCTGGGAGCAGTAAAGAATATCCGCTCCCTTGATCGATGCGATTTTGTATTCCAGTTTCGCCTTCTCCTCCTCGACCTCGTCACCGCTTTCAATCATGCGGATAAAGGAGAACCCTTCGCCGTTCACTTCGTAGAGGGCAAATTGCTTGGCCCAGCCGAAGTGGTCGTTGATGTGGATTCCGTCGGAGGTGGCGAAGGCGACTGTCATGACTCAGACTTCTACGGCTTCGTTAGCTTCACGGGCCGCGATGCTGATGTCGTCACGGAAAGGCTGCGGAGAGACTTCCGGAGACATAACACCTTTGCTTTTGTGGACACGGATGGAGTATTTGCTGTTGTTCACAAAGTGATCGTTATACTCGGCGATGTAAGGCATATCCCAAACGATGCAGCCTTCAGTGGGGCACTCGGTGGCACAGGCAGGTACACCCGCATGGTCAACACACTCGATGCATTTTTCAGGTTTGACATATGTGATGTCTTCACCGGTCGGGTTTTCGTCGCCTCCGACGATAGCCTGAACGGGGCAAACCTCGATACAGGCGTCGCAGTTAATACAGCTATCTGTAATCAGTACGGACATTGTGTTTCCTTTTTCGTAAAGTCGCGCTTTTTAGTGCATAAAATATTCTAAATAAAATTCCTACCAGAGGTAGATGCGCACACGGCGGTCGATGGCATCTTCGAAGGTCTTGAGAATCATGTCCGCCGTGGTGGTAGACCCCAGGGCGCAGCCGGCGCAGCTGCCCAGATAGTGCATCATGATCTCCACCACCCCTTCGGTGGTGATGTTCATGCCGACCAGCTCGATGCTGCCGCCGTCCAGGGCCAGTTTGGGGATGATCTCATCTTCGACGATGGCCTGCACCTTTTCTTCCTGCTTGGCAGGTTCCATGGAGCGGAAGGCGCCGTTGAGGGTAATGGGGGCGCCCAGATCAGCGTTGGAGGCGTTGGTGATCAGGCTCTGGGCCTGGGTGTTGCCGTTGTAGGCCGCTTTGATCATCCACTTCATCGCTTCGGCGATGGCCTCTTTTTCCAAAAGCAGGGCCAGGTTGTACTGGGCGGCGCTGTGTTCGCGCTTGGCGGCCAGGCGGTAGTAATAGACCGCTTCGTCGCGGCTCTCGGCGACATAGAGGCCGTTTTCATAGAGGCGGCCCAGGTTGAAGGCTGCGGTGCTGTTGCCAAAATAGGAGGCCTTTTTAAACCAGGCGATCGCCTTGTCCATATCCCGTGCCACACCCAGCCCCTGGGCGTAGAGGGTGGCGATGTTGACCATCGCCTGGGTGTTGAAAAGGTCGGCCTCCTGCTGCCAGAGTTTAAAGGCGGTGTAGTGGTCTTTTTTCTGGTACGCCTGCAGGGCTTCGTTGTGGCGTGTGGTGTCCTGGGGGGTGGGAAGGGGAACGTTTTCGCCCTTTTCCAGTCGGCGTTTGATCTCTTTTTCCAGGAGCTTCTGGGCGTCTTCGTAGGCCTCTTCAAAGGTATCGCCGACACCCTTGATGTCAAAGTCGATATAGGCACAGACACAACCGTCCCCCTCTTCGTTGGAGAAGCCGAAAAAATCTTTCGGGTAGTCGAGGGCGGTGTAGTAGGCGAGCTGGGCATCCATGGTATATCCTTTGAAAAAAAACTTCGATATGTGGAAAAATGCATATTCTATTCTTACATCGTTCCGGAGGATGCGACCTATTCAAGACAAAATTGTCGTACGAAAATGGCGAACAATATATGCATAAGACTACATATAATTTATAGACGTTAGGAGAGACGACATCATGATAGCCATTCCGGTAAAAAGCGAAGAAAAATCCGGTGCCGTAATCACGGGACTCTACGGCAACGCCAAATATTTTGCCCTGGCCGACGCGGCGGGGAATTTCGAGATCGTTAAAAACGAAGGCCAGGGCAACGGGATTGCCACGGCGGAGTTTCTGGTCAACAAAGGGGCCAAGCAGAGCGCCTACATCCACCTGGGCGACGGCCCCTTCGGCATGCTCAACAAAAACGGCGTGAGCGTCTACTATGTCGGTAAGGACGAGATGCCGGTAGCCGACGTGGTCGCCGGGATCGCGGCGGGGAAATTCCCGGAAGTGACTCCGGAAAATGCGGGAAAACTGCTGGATCCGGGCAACCCCCAGGGCGAATGCGCCTGCGGCTGTACCCACGAATAAGGAGTAAAAATGGATCGTATCGAACTGGAAAAAAAAGCCCTCAAACAGGCATCGGAAGCTTTCCGCATGGCCTGCGGGATTAAAGAAGACGAACGCATCGAAGTCTATTATGAAAAAGAGAGTGTCAAAACCAGCCCCGTGATGGATGAAAAAGAGTGCCTCATCTATGATGACGGGCGTATTCTGCTCTATCAGATCTACGGCAACAGCTACCTCGAAGATGAAATCGCCGCCTGGATCGATCAGGCCCGAAGCGAAGAGACGCCCCAGGGTGTGGCGCAAAGTGTCTGCGAGATGGCGGCGGATATCGCCAAGGCCGGTGGCCGTGAGCTGGATAGCATCAGCGCCAACGAGGTCTTTGCCAATCTGCCCTTAAGTGTGATCGAACAGATCGAAGACAACATTCTCGAATACTGGTGGGAAAACGAAGAGGAAGAGGACGGAAAACGTCTGGCTCTGGAGCAGATCAGCGAGGGGCTGGCAAAAATCGCCTAAGGGGAAATTCCCTTAGACGATGCCGTACTTTTTCATCTTGTAGCCGATCTGGCGCGGGGTGAGTCCCAGCTTGCGGGCGGCCTTGGTCTGTACGCCGTGGCACTCGGTCAATGCCTGCAAAATGGCGTCTTTTTCCAGACCTTCGATGTCCTTTTTGGTCATCATCTTGTCCGCCACGGGCTCCGGATGGGCGTAGACGGGCGCTGTCTGCTGTGCCGGTGGCGGCGTCTGGGGCTCTGGAATGCTGGGGGCAACTACGGCCTGGGGCATGACCGGTGCCGCCGCTGCAGCCACATATTGCTGCATGGCCGGTGTTTTGGGTGTGGGCGGCAGGATGATATCCAGGTCGATGGCGGTGATGTCCTTCTTCTGGAAAATCAGGACGATACGTTCCATGGTGTTTTCCATTTCGCGGATGTTCCCGGGCCACGGGTAGGTCAGAAGCCGCTGCATGCCGTCCTGGGTAAAGTGCAGCTCTTTTTTGTGGCGTTTGGAGTAGATATCGAGGAAGTGGTTGGCCAGAAGCTCCACGTCTTCACCCCGCTCTCTTAGTGCC
>QKHD01000322.1 GCA_003250175.1 Helicobacteraceae bacterium | reverse complement strand
CTGCATCGACAGCAGTTTTAACGCCGTCAGCGTCGACGGCGACATGTCCACCAACGATTCAGTCTTTGTCTACGCCAACGGCAAGAGCGGTGCTTACCATGCCGCCGCCTTTGAAGAGGCGCTGCGCATGGCGCTGCATCACCTGGCCCTGGAGCTGGTGCGCGACGGCGAAGGCGCCACCAAGCTGGTCGCCTTCGAGGTCTCCGGAGCCGTGAACACCGACGAGGCCAAAAAAGCGGCCAAGATGATCAGCAACTCCCTGCTGGTCAAAACCGCACTCTTCGGTCAGGACCCCAACTGGGGCCGTCTGGCCATGGCGGTGGGTGCCAGCGGCATCGCCTGCGATGAGACCAAACTGATTATTAAAATCGGCAACGTCGAACTCTACAAAGAGGGGGTCAACCTCATGAGTCCGGAGACGGAAGCCAAGGCCGCCAAGGTGATGCAGGCCGATCAGTTCAAGGTCAGCTGCCACATCGGTCTGGGCGAGGGGAGCTACACGGCGTACGGCTGCGATCTCGGTTACGAGTATGTCAAAATCAACGCCGATTACCGCACGTGATTTAAGTCCCTATCCACTATAATTTGAATAAGAAAAATCTGTAGAAAGAAGGTTACGATGCTTCACGAATACCGAGAAGAGATCTCCGCACTCAAACAAGAAAACGCGCACTTCGCAAAAATTTTTGAAAAGCACAACGAACTGGACGACAAAATCCAGGAAGCCGAAGACGGCCGTTCCCACGTTGAGCACTTTGAGCTGGAAAAAATGAAAAAAGAGAAGCTCAAACTGAAAGACGAAGCCTTCGCCATGATCATGGAATACAAAAACAAGTAATGATCACCCTCCCGCAGCTCTGCGGGAGTTTCTCTCTTCCCCTTAATGTTTTCCACACCCCTTTTTCTTTTCCAGTGACGGACTGCTGTTGCACCCGCAGGCACTCTCTTCTTCCAAAAAGCTGCGCACAAAGGCCTTGTAGGCTTTCATCCTGGGTTTTTCCATTTCGGCGACCGCATCTTTGCAGGCTTCCATGATGGCAGGCTTCAGCGCCTCGGTGGGTTCGAGCGGATCTTCCTCTCTGGCCTGGGCGATGAGTTCATGAATCGGTTCGTTTAACACGGCGGGGTCTTTGAGGGTCATGCCGTCGTATACGGCCATAAACAGGGCCTGGTCCTCTTCGTTCATCTTGCATTTTTTCGCCAGGATTTTCAGGCTCAAAATGGTGGCGTAGCGGTACTCTTCCGGAGAGAAGGTAAACTGCAGCGACCAGACCAGGGCTCTTTTTAGCTCATCCATCAATCACGTCCTTTGTGTCGTTTTATTGGGAAAATATATGCAAGTTTTAATCCAGCGTTAGAGCCGATTCATGACTATTTTGTTATCATAGAAGCAGAATAATAACGAGGTCTTACTATGGTAAAAGTTGAATTTTTAGGGCCCATCGGCAAGGCGCCGTTGGAGCTGGATGTTACCAACCTTGCGGAGCTGTCCAAGGCGCTGCAGGGGGATCCGGAGATGAAAAAGTGGCTGGAAAACTGTGCCGTTGCAGTCAACGACACCATGGTAGCCGATCTGAACCACCCGCTAAAAAGCGGTGACCGGGTGAGCCTGCTGCCGCCTGTTTGCGGAGGGTGAGGGTGCTGGAACTGTTCGACGGCCCCCTGGCCGTGGAGGATATCCTTGCCCGTTGGTACCGTGAAGAGTCCGGTAGCAACTATGGCGCCTACATTCCCTTTATCGGAACCGTCCGCGACGAAGAGGGGATCGAAGCGCTGAGCTTCGATATCTACGAGCCGATCCTAAAAAGCTGGTTTGACGCCTGGCAGGAACGGGCCAAGGCGCACGATGCCGTGCTGAAAATGGCCCACTCCAAAGGCGACGTGCCGGTGCATACCTCTTCGTACATCGCGGCGGTCTTCTCCCCCAAGCGCAAGGTGGCCCTGGCCATGATCAACGACTTTGTCGAAGACTTCAAGGCGAGTGCTCCGATCTGGAAATATGATGTCCGCAACGGGGAACGCATCTACGCCGAAACGCGCAGCACCCCCATGGCCGGCAGCGGCCTGCTCAAAGGGTAGACGTGGAAGGGTTGCTGCTCTTTATCGTCGCGCTGGTGCTGCTGCTGATCGGTTTCCGGGTCGCCTTTGTTTTCGGAACCGTGGCCCTGGCCTTTGCCTACTTTGATCCGGATATCGGTCTGGAGGTCTTTGAACTCCTGCCACACCGTATCTACGGCATCATGCAAAACTACACCCTCATCGCCCTGCCGCTCTTTATCTTCATGGGGCTGGTGCTGGAAAAAAGCGGCATTGCCGAAAAGATGCTCCACGCCATCGGCATGCTCTTTGGCAAGGTGCGCGGCGGTCTGGCTGTCAGCGTCGTGGTGGTCGGTGCCATCATGGCCGCCAGCATGGGTGTCGTGGGGGCCAGCGTGGTGATGATGAGCGTCATCTCCCTGCCCATTATGCTGAAAAACGGCTACTCCAAACCCCTGGCCTCCGGAACCATCGCCGCAGCGGGAACCCTGGGGCAGATTATTCCCCCTTCCATCGTGCTGATTATCCTTGGCGACGTGATGCAGATCAGCGTGGGTGATCTGTTTCAGGCGGCCATCTGGCCCAGCCTGATTCTGGTGGGGCTTTATATCGGCTACATTCTGGGGCAGGCCTGGATCAAACCGGAGAGTGCCCCGTGCGTTGCGAGCGAGATGGATTACGCCACCGTGGTGCGTGAAGCACTCTGGTACATCCTGCCCATGGCGGCCCTTATCGTGGTGGTTCTGGGCAGTATCTTTGCCGGTATTGCCACCCCCACGGAGTCGGCTGCCATCGGGGCGGTGGGCGCGGTGATCCTGACCGCCATGAACCGGACCCTTTCAAAAAGCCTGCTGGCCTATGCCAGTACGGAGACGGTCAAGATCAGCGCCATGATCTTTATGATCCTCATCGGGGCCACCGCCTTTTCGTTGGTTTTTAACGAATCCGGAGGCGGGGATTATGTGCTGGAGTTCTTCACCGAGGAGATCGGCAGCGTCTGGGTCTTTATCGCCATGACCATGCTCGTACTCTTTATTCTGGGCTTCTTTATCGACTTTATCGAGATCACCTTTATCATCGTGCCCATTCTCTACCCCATTGCCATGGAGTTCGGGGTAGACCCCCTCTGGTTTGCACTGCTCATCGCCATGAACCTGCAGACCTCCTTTCTCACACCACCCTTTGGCTTCTCCCTCTTTTATCTTAAAGGGGCGGCCAAGGATATGGTGCGCACCATCGACATCTACAAAGGGGTCATTCCCTTTATCATCCTGCAGGTTCTGGCCCTGGGCATTCTGATCGCCTTTCCGGAGCTGGCGGCGGTGGGAGAATAACCATGGAGCACCTCTACGCACCCTGGCGGGAAACCTACTTTAAAAACAAGCCCGACGGGTGCGTGTTTTGCCACATCAGCACCTCTCCGGAGGAAGATAAAAAGCTGGGCGTGCTCTACCGGGATGCGCACTGCTTTGTGGTTATGAACCGTTTTCCCTACACTCCGGGGCACATCATGGTGATCCCCCATCAGCACACCGACCGCCTCGAAGCCCTGAGCGCGGAGGTATGGCAGCACATGGCCGTGCGCGTTCAGCAGGGGGCGGCGCTGCTAAAAACCGTCCTGCATGCCCCGGCGTTGAATCTGGGGATGAACATCGGCGCCGAAGCGGGGGCCGGGATCGCCGAGCACCTGCACTATCACATTCTTCCACGGTGGTTCCGGGATACCAATTTTATTACCACCATCGGGGGCGCACGGGTCTATTCCAACGATTTCGAAGCCCTTTATGAAAAGCTCCTCGAACACGCTCCGGAGTTTTTTGGAGCGACGGTATGAGCCCCTTTCGCCAGGTTATTCCCCAACTGGATAAGCCCCGTCTTC
This sequence comes from Helicobacteraceae bacterium, assembly GCA_003250175.1. Lineage (GTDB taxonomy): Bacteria > Campylobacterota > Campylobacteria > Campylobacterales > SZUA-545 > SZUA-545. The sequence goes on along the minus strand of QKHD01000322.1, from coordinate 1,394 downwards.
GCTCCATGCTGCAGGCGCGTTTCGGAGACGACGCGATCGTCCGTCTCTCCGATCTTCCCGACCCCTTTACATTAAAGGGCATGGAAGAGGCCTCCGGGCGGATTGCCCAGGCCATTGCCGCCAAAGAGCGCATCGTGCTCATCGGCGATTACGACGTGGACGGCGTAAGTGCCTCCGTCATCGTCAAGGAGTTTTTCGACCGCCTGGGCTACCCGCTGGAGGTGGTGATCCCCAACCGTTTCAGCGACGGCTACGGCATCAGCCCGAAGGTCTTGGACCGCATCGAAGCGGACGTGATTATCACCGTCGACAATGGCATCAGTGCCGTGGAAGCGGCGGAGCTCTGCCTGCTGCGCGGGATGGATCTCATCATCACCGACCACCACACCGCTCCGGAGATCCTCCCCAAGGCCTTCGCCATCGTCAACCCCAAGCAGCCCGGCTGCGCGTTTTCCTTTAAGGAGATTTGCGGGGCGACGGTGGCCTGGTACTTGGTGGCGGCGCTCAAAAAACGGCTCAACGCCTCCGTGGACATGGGGGCCTTTCTGGACATTCTGGCCATCGCCACTTTTGCCGATGCGGTGCCGCTGGTCTCCATCAACCGGGTCGTGGTCAAGGCCGGTCTGAAGATGATGGCCACCTCCACCCGGCCTGCCATGGTCGCTTTTAGGGACAAGCTGGATAAAAAGGAGTTCAACTCCGAAGACGTGGGCTTTGCCATCGCCCCCAAGCTCAACGCCGCCGGGCGGATGAACTCCGCCATGGAGGCCTACGCCTTTTTGACCGCCTCCACCCCCAAAGAGGCGGCCAGATGGCTGGAGTACCTCTGGCAGCTCAATCAGCAGCGCAAAGAGGTCGAAGCTGAGATCACCGCCCAGGCCAAGGAGATGGTCAATCCGGAGGATAAGATTATCATTGTCTGGGGCGAAGGGTGGCACGAAGGGGTGATCGGGATTGTCGCATCCCGTCTGGTCGACGCCTTTAAGCTCCCCGCCATCGTCTTTAGCCTGGAAAAAGGCCGGGCCAAGGGGAGTGCGCGCAGCGTGGGTGATGTGGATATTTACGATCTTATCAGCCGGCAGAGTGGCCTTTTGGAGGGCTTCGGCGGGCACAAGCAGGCGGCGGGGCTCAGTATCACGGAGGCCAATCTCGAAACCTTCAAGGCCGCTGTTAACGCACAGGCGGAACAGCTCAGACCCGAGAGTTTCATTCCGGAGATCAATGTCATCGGCACCATGCCCTTTGACGATCTGGATGCGGAGTGTTTTGACATCATTCAGCAATTTGAACCCTACGGCATGGCCAACCCCAGACCCCTCTTTTTTGCGGAAGAGGCACGGGTGCACGAGGCGCGTCGGGTGGGTTCGACGGAAGACCACCTCATGCTCTTTCTT
>QKHD01000204.1 GCA_003250175.1 Helicobacteraceae bacterium | reverse complement strand
TTTTTGCCCTGCTTGCCACGACCCTCTTCGCCACCCAGCTTTTTGCCTTCAAGGACGCCTTTTACTTCGGTGCCTACTCGGGTCTTGGCACGGGCAAATCCGAAACAGACCTCTCCGGAGGCCACTGGAATCTTGATCAGGAGACCGAATTTTCCGGTATTCACCTGGGAACGGATTTTCGCTTCGAGCGTTCTCCCCGTTTTAAAGGGCGCTGGGAGCTGAGCTACGACAACCGCACCCTCACCGTCACCGACGACGCAGGAAGCGAATACGAAGCGACGGGCTACCGCGTGGGGCTGGCCTATATCTGGGGCTACGCCTTTGATGCCTCACTCAATAGCGAGATCGTCCCCTTCTTCAAACTGGGCTACGGGGTGGCCAATCTGGACCACGATCTTGGCAACGCTTACGATACGAGCTTTGGCGTGGGTATCTACTACATCACCGAATATTTTGAATTTGGTGTCGGAGCCGACCAGGAGGGGCGCAACTACCTGGGCTGGAAATTCGACCCCGAGTGGTTCCGCGACACCCAGGAGAAAAACCTCGCCCCCTACGTGACGGTTAATATCCGTCTCTACTGATTCCGCTCTTTTAGCAAGATTCCCCAGCCGGCGAAGGTAATCAGCGCCGCGTATAAAAAGATATGCTCTCCGTAGAGTACTCCGGAGAGCAGGCTCCCCGCAAAAGCCCCCAGTCCAAAGGTCAGCCCCGTGTAAAACTGCTGGGCTAGCTGCCGGTTGTGATAGTAGTGCGTATTGATGTAGGCGATACTGGCCGTATGCAGCAGGGCAAAACTAAAGGCATGCAGACTCTGGGCGGCGTAGGCGACCCAGAGCACCTCCGGAAAGGCATGCACCATCAGCCACCGCACCCCGCCCAAAAAGACGGAAAGCTTGATCAAAAAGAGCAGATCGAGCCCCAGTACCCGCTTTTGGTAATTAAACATCACAATTTCAATCAGCACCCCGAAGGTCCAGAGGTAACTGATGATGTGCATGGGGATGCCATGCTCGCTCTCGTAGATGGTGTAAAAGTTATAAAAAAACCCAAACCCCATCTGCATGAGAAAGAGCGCCACCCAAAAGGGCAGGTGCAGGTTGTCACGCGCCAATTTTCCGGGCTGCCGGACGATCTCTTTCTCCACCAAAGAGGCCAGCATGAGACCAAAAACCATGGTCAGCGCGATGCTCCCCACGTAAACGGCCATGGAGAGCCCAAGCCCCAGGGCGACCGCCCCCAGCCCCAGGCTGACAGCAATAAAACCCACCGAACCAAAGAGCCGCGCCTTGCCGTAACGCTCCTTGCCGATGTGTTCCAGCGCCATGACCTCCACAAAGGGGAGCAGAATGCTCCAGAAAAAACCCAGCAGCACCATGAGCGCCAGCATCACCCAAAAGTGGCTGATTCCCGCGGCAATGGCGATGCCGATCAGGGTGCTGGCGATCAGGGCATTGACAAAGGTTTTGCGGTTGAGATGCAGCCAGGAGATAAAGAAAAAGGGCGAGGCAAACCGGCTCAGCGGCCCCGCCGCAAAAACCGCCCCGATCTCAAAGGGGGTGTACCCCAGGCCTTTGAGCAGGGAGGGCATGTAGATCACATAGACCCCGACCGCCGCAAAGTAGAAGAAATAAAAACCGGCAATCTTGACGATCATCGGATGTCGATCAGGCAGGTACGGGAGAGCAGATCGTGCAATGTCTTTCGGTCTTTACGGAAAAAGGCGAAAAAGAACCCGACGATGGAAACCGCGGAAAGAATAAAACAGAGGTAGCGCATCAGGGCACGGTGAAAAACGGGAATCTCTCCGGTCAGCTCGTCGATCACCTTGACCTCGTAGGCTTTGCCTCCGGGGGTCTGGCCCGACTTGGTCCAAAAGAGCACCACCAACAGCCCGTACACGAGCGAGGTCACCCAGTGGGCCGTCTCGCTGCCCTGGAAATCATCCTTGCCGTCCATGATCAGGTAGGTGGTGATGTACATGATGGGCATCATGATCAAAAACATATCCACTAAAAATGCCTTGATCCGGTTGGGGATATGGGCACATGGATGATTGGGTTTTGGGGTCTCTTTTTTTTGCCGGGTACTCACGAGGGGACTTCCTGTTTTTTTCAGGGATTTTAGTATAATCGCCCCTAATTTACCAAGGAGAGCAGATGGAAAGCATCGACCTCATCGCCATTCTCAGCGTCGCTTTTTTGGGCAGTATCGGGCATTGCAGCGGTATGTGCGGCGGCTTTGTCGTGGGTTACACGGCGGCCAAGATTGACGCCTCCATGTCCAGGCTCTCCCAGTTTTTTGCCCACCTACTTTACAACCTGGGCCGGGTGGCCACCTACGCCGTTTTGGGGGGAGTTTTCGGATTCTTGGGGGCGATGCTCGCCTTTGAGCGCCACTCCCAGGGCGTTTTATACGGCGTGATCGGACTCGTTATGGTACTGATGGGGGCATCGGTTTTAGGTTATAGCCGTTTTATGATCTGGCTGGAGTCCGTCGGGTCGCTCAATAGCCGCCTGCAGGGGCTTTTTAGAAAGGTACTGCACTCCAAATCCTACACAAGTTTTTTTGGGCTGGGGCTTTTAAACGGCCTGCTTCCCTGCGGGTTTGTCTACTTTTTTGCCGTCACGGCCGCCAGTACGGCTTCGGTTTTGGATGGGGCTTTGGTCATGGCGGTCTTTGGGCTGGCCACCATTCCGGTGCTCCTGGCCATGGGGCTGGTGGTCGGCCTCTTCCAGCGCCCGGGACTTCGTAAGATCATGAACAAACTAGCGGGCATCGTTATCGGAGCCTATGGCTTTTACATGCTCTACAAGGGCTACCTCTTCTTATTTACCGAAGCCCCCAGCTGCCACTGATTACTGCAGCAGCCTTAAAACATTCTCTTGGATCGCGTTGGCCTGGCTGAGCGCGTAGGTTCCGGACTGGGCCAGGATGTTGTTTTTGGAGAAGTTGGCACTCTCCGCCGCAAAATCCACATCCCGGATGCCCGATTCCGCCGCCTTGACGTTGACCTGGGTAACGGAGATATTGTTGATGGTGACGTTAAGCTGGTTATGCACCGCACCGATGTCGGAGCGGATCATGTCCAGCAGAATCGTCGCCGATTCGGCCATATCCATGACCATCATGGCCCCCGTTTTGGTGGTAACCCCGGCCCCCATAAAGCCGCCCGCGGCGTCCGCATCGGCGGAGAGTACGCTGTTGGCATAGGCCCCCATGGCAAGCCCTTCACTGGTGGTAAAGGTACCCGTTACGGAGCGCAGCGACATGGATTCGGCCGTGCTGTTGCCCACGGCAAAGGTGTCAAAGCTGCTCCCCCCCGCGGAGTAGACAATATCTTTGGATGAGAGTTTGGTCAGGGTCAGACGGCCATAGTTTTCATGGACGGCTGTGGCGGTATCGATGCCGGTTGATGTATCGGTTGAGGAAGAGATCCGGATACCACGCCCGTCGTTGGATGAGATGTTCAGACGACCACCCTCGTCCACCGAGGCAACAACGCCGGTCTCAGTGGAAAAGGCATTGATCGCATTCCGGAGCGCCGCATCGCCGTCGGAGCGTTGAATAATGATGTCACCGATGTTGATCCCGTTGATAACCAGGCCTTCCACTTCCCCTTCGGCAATTTCAAATCGTCCCGTTGACTGCACGACATAGGCCGCCCGGACTTCCAGCATATTGGAGTTTTTATTGATGACGTCGGCCAGTTTGCCGATCCCCGTATTGGCACTGGTGGAGATGGTAACACTCTCTAACGTGATTTCACCCACACCGGTGGAAAAGACCAGCTTCAAATCTTCCGCCGCCGTAATGGTTGCTGTCGTTTCACGACGCGCCGTACCAATCTTATCGGAGCTGGTCGCCCCGATACTGGCTTTGATGGTTTCATTGGAGTAGGCACCGATCTGGAACTCTTTGTTGGTAAAGGATCCGGAGAGCATCTTGATACCATTGTAAGAGGTGGTGTTGGCGATATTATCCAGCTGTTCGATCAGACGGTTAATGTCTTTTTGAATCGCCTGGCGCGAATCACGGCTTTGGGTATCCATGGCGGCCTGGGCCGCTTTGGTTTTGATCTGATCGAGGATTTTGATCTGTTCGTCCATCGCCTTGTCGGCGATCTGGATGACCCCGATGGCGTCATTGGCATTCCGGATCGCCTGACCCAACGAGTTGGCCTGCATCCGGAGGCTGTCGGCAATGGCCATGCCGGATGAGTCGTCGGCCGCTTTATTAATGCGAAGTCCGGAGCTTAGTTTCTCAATGGAGCTGGTCAGATCGCGCTGAACCATGCCGGTGCTCACCTGTGCATTCATGGAGTTGATGTTGGTGTTGATTCTAAAACTCATATCGCGTGGCTACTTTTTACATATAGTTATTCAAGGCAAAAAGAGCACAAAGTGTTCCAATATGGCTGTTTGTGTGGTTTTGACGAAGTGTTTTTGAAAGGTAAATAGGAGTGTTTCTGCCACCCAGGTGGCAAGCTTTAGTGCCCCAGTGGTTGACGTATAGACTAAATAAAAAAGGGCACCCCCGAAGGGTGCCCCCAACAGAAGACCAAAAGGGTAGTTTTGGCCCATAACCAGACCGCTTCGGTAAGAGAAGCGGCCTTGGGACGTTTTTTAGAGAAGGATTCTCTACCTAGACTACTGGAGCAGTCGCAGAACGTTCTGCTGGATCGCGTTGGCCTGGCTCATGGCGTATGTGCCGGACTGAGCAAGGATGTTGTTTTTGGAGAAGTTTGCACTTTCTGCCGCGAAGTCAACATCACGGATACCGGACTCAGCCGCTTTAACGTTAACCTGAGTTACGGAGATGTTGTTGATGGTAACGTTCAGCTGCTGCTGTACGGAACCAAGGTCGGATCGGATGGAGTCAAGCAGTTTTGTTGCAGACTCAGCCATATCCATAACCATCATCGCACCGGCTTTGGTTGTTACACCGGCACCAAGGAAGCCGCCAGCTGCGTCAGCATCAGCAGACATTACGCTGTTGGCATAAGCACCCATAGCCAGACCCTGGCTGGTGGTGAAGTTACCGGTTACGGCACGCAGAGACATGGACTCTTCTGTGTTGTTAGCAATAGAAGCATTGAGGCTACCTGCACTCAGTACGTCAGTAACAACGATATCTTTGGAAGAGAGTTTTGTCAGAGTCAGACGACCATAGTTTTCAGTACCGGTAGTTGCGATACCTGCAAGCTGTGTACTAGTGTCGGAAGCAGCTGTAATTTTCATACCGCGGCCATCGTTGGATGTCAGGTTCAGACGACCTGCGGCATCAACGGATGCAACAACGCCAGTCTCT
>QKHD01000246.1 GCA_003250175.1 Helicobacteraceae bacterium | reverse complement strand
ACAGTGGGTATATGGCAATAGCCAATATCTTTATTTTACGAATGGTAGCTTGACAAGTATTCAAACTAGTCAATAATTGTTAAATCTTGAAAAATGTACCTCCTGCCCTCGTGCCGGGCGGGCACCTACGCTTTCTTTAGAAGAAAGGTAGGCCAAAAAATCGTGTTGCGGTTGTTTTTCTTCTTCCTTCCTCCGGAGTGAAAAGAAGGGAGCTGCGGAACTCGGGCTATGCCCTCAAACAGTCCTCGCTCTTTTTCCTTCTTTTCACGCCTCCGTCAGGGAAAAACAAAGCCACACAACACATTAATTAACACGCATTAGGAGCAAAGCTCCCAATGCTACGCTGGCCGCTGAGGCACGTGTAGCGAAGCGAAACTTCGCAGGTTTGCTCGCAAACCGAGGACACAAGCTAGCCGCTGGAGGCGGCAGACTTTCGGGATTGTGTCGCTTTGGATTTTAGTCGTGTTGACCGAGAGAATACGTTAAGAAACTGCAACTGTTTGAGGGTGAAGCCCGAGTTTTGCAGTTTTAGTATTCACGACCGAAACACGGCGTGAAAAAATCCAACCGCGACACGCTTCTTTTGCTTACTTTTCTACTAAAGAAAAGTGAGAGCCAGCCCGGCTAGAGGGCAAGAGGCCCGGACCCCTCTGGAATACTCACTCCCCGATATATCGCTTCCGCTTCGCCTCGGTGATCTTGTCGATGTGCACCATGATAAAACCATCCACGCAGTCGCCGAAATCGTGGTCGACGTTGAAGTCGAAAAACTCCACGCCGCCGGGTTCGGCGATGTCGGCGTACTGTTTATAGAGGGTGGGTACACTGGCACCATAGAAGGATAGCTCCTCTTTGAGCACTTTAAAGTCTTCCAGGTAGTTGTCGCCGGCAAAAATTCCGGCGTAGCGCTCCTGGTCTTCGCGGGAGATACGGTAGGGGGTGCGTCCGGAGACGACGCCCGGTTTGCCCGGAAAGTAGAGGCCGTAGAAGTAGGCCAGCATGCTGATGGCCTCTTTGCCCAGGGAGTTGCTCAGGCTCACGGGGCCGTACATGTATTTGATGTAGGGGTGGGTTCTGACATAGGCGCCGATCCCCTGCCAGAGGTAATCCAGCGCCTTGCTGCCCCAGTAGCGGGGCTGGACGAAGCTTCGCCCCAGCTCGATGGCTCCGGAGGTGTAGGGGGTGAAGTCCTCGCTAAAGTCAAACAGGGTGGACGAGTACAGCCCCGCAACCCCTCGGTCTCTAACGATCTCGTCCACCTCGCCGATACGGTAGGCCCCGACGATCTCGAGCTGTTCGTCGTCCCACAGCACCAGGTGTTTGTAGTATTTGTCGAACTTGTCCAGGTCGCGCTTGTGGCCGGTGCCCTCGCCCACTTTGCGGAAGCTGATCTCACGAAGCCGCCCCAGCTCTTTCATGATGATGGGGGCGTTGTCGTGCTCGACCAGGTAGATCGCTTTTTTATCTTTGGTCATCCCCAAAACAGGGGAGTTTTTCAGCTCGTGCTTGATGAGCTGGCGGTTCTCCGGATGGGCGATGCAGCGTTCCGTCGCAAAAACACCTGCCCTGCCCTTGGCAATGCGCTGAAGGTGTCTTTTGAACATGCGGGCTTTTACCTTGGAGCTGATCCCGTCAAAGGCGACGACCGATTCGGGGATCACTTCGCCCACTTTGAAGTTGATGGTGCGGGAGCGTTTGTTAAACATCTCTCTAGCCAGCATGGCGGTGGAGAAGTGTTTGTAGATAAAGGAGATGGCGTAGAAGAGCTTGGAGTTTTTGGCGTCGATGTAGACGGGCAGGATTTTGGAATGGGTCTTTTTGGCAAAGAAGACAAAGCCGCTCTTCCACTTGGAGTCTTTGACCCCGAAGATTCCGGCGCGTGCCACCTCTCCGGAGGGGAAGATAATGACCGCTTCGTCGTTTTCCAGGGCATTAAGCACCTTTTCGACGGAGGCCTTGGAGATTTTTTCGTTCATGTTGTCGATGGGAATGAGCAGCTCGTGCAGAGGGTCAAACTGCATGAGCACGTCGTTGGCCACGATCTTGACATCGGGGCGCACCTCGCCCACCAGCTTGATCAGGGCCAGGGCATCGAGCGCGCCCAGGGGGTGATTGGCCACGATCAGCACGCGGCCGGTTGAGGGGATGTTCTCCTTATCGCGGGCCTTGACGGCGTAGTCGACATTGAGGTACTCAAAGATCTTCTCAATAAAATCCAGCCCTTTATACTCGCCGTAGCGCTCCAAAAAGCCGTTGATATCCCGCACATGCAGCAGGCGGTTGAGAAACCCCACCACACCGCGGTAGACCAACTCCGGATAGTCTGTTTTGAGTCTGGGGTACTTGGATTCGAGCACGTTTTCGACGTTCACCATCTTTACATTTCCTTATGGATCGATTTCCATAATCATGCGCATCAGCGGTGACAGGGCGGTGACGGATTGCTTACTAAAGGGTGACCGGGCCCAAATGGTCACCGGTCGGTTATGTCAGGTGGGAAAAATCAGGGCAGTTTGGGGGAAAAGCGCAGACCGTCGCCGATCTTTTTCATGCATTGCAGAGGTTCTTTGGGTAGCTTGCCACGCTGACGCTGGGGCTTGCCCGCCCCGCCCCGGGTGCTTTTTTCAAAATACCCTTTGGCAAAATTGACCTTCATGCGCTCGGAGGCTCCGGAGCTTGCCATGCTCTCCTTTTCGTACTCTTCCAGTTCAAAGCATGCCTCGCGCAGGCGGAAGGTATAGTTTATATGTGCCATGGCACCCATGCTCTGATAGAGGTGAATGCGCAGCGCACGGCCTTTGATCTCAAGGGCTGGCATGGCATCTTTCGTGATGAGTGTTTCATCCTGTGCCACCAGGGTGTACCCCTGCTCTTTGCTGCCCGTCACCACCACCAGCATCAGCGCTCCGGAGGTGCTATTGCGAAAGATCATCGCGGCATCTTCGATCTTATCCGGATTAAGATAGCCCATAGCCGTTTTATCCAGCACCCAGCCTTTGGGAACAAAAGCCTCCGGAGTCGCTCCGGAGCTTTTGAGTTTGACTGCGGCATCAAGACCCATGGCCAACATGACCATCAACACTACTTTATACATCCACTCTCCTATTTAATGAGCTTGAGCACTTCGTCGGCGATATAGTCCGATGCATGCCCGAAATGGTACAAGCAGGCTTCACCGGCACTTTCGACAGCAACGTTTCCTTGCTGAGATACAACCCTTTTAATAGTCTCTTTCAGCTCGCCAATCGTGCAGACACCCTCGGCAAAACGGTCCCTAAAAAGCAGGTCGGTTCCCCCTTCGTACTGGTCGGGCACCTTGAGGTAGAGGGTCTTTTTGCCAAAAATCACCTTGTATTCGGCAGCAACATTACCGAAATCTCCGATCAGCATCACGGAGTCCGTACCCAGTTGGTCGATCGCGCTGCTCAGATCGAGGCTGATATTTTTCATCTGGGCGGTTTTTTGTTTGATGTAGTCGATGATCCGGCTTTTGCCACCGTTAAGCGACGGGTGGAGCTTGAGCACAAAATGATACTCCGGCATGGAGGCAAACACATCCAGCAGACCCTCTTCAAGGTAGCTGAGAATGGTCTGTTTTTCCAAGGTCGGTGCAAAGATGATCTTGTTGCTCTCCTGCTCTTTGGGGTGCTCAAGCAATTCGCTTTTCGGATACCCGCCCAGAATATTGACCACTTGCTTATGGTGATTGATCTGCTCGCTAGTGTAGAAAAAGCCCTCTTTGGATGGGGTGATCATGACATCGAAATCAAGGTTCCGGATATTGCTAAAGCCCTCTTTGGCCTTCTTTTTCAAAAGGAAATAATGGGGCAGATAGACACGCTGGCAGTTTTCAAAGCGGATCTGATTGACCTTTTCGCTAAAAAAGATCATCTGGGGCGAAGGGAAGTTGTCATATCGGTCCATCTCGCTGTAATCAAAGAGATTGTCGGGGCTGATTCCATATCGGCTCAGCTTCATTTCCGTCTCATCGTACAGTTCCATAAAATACTTTTGCAGTTTCATGTCTCCGTAAAAGTGGCTGATGAAGTAGGCCTTGACCTCTCCGGAGTGATTTTTTTCAAAGGCACGATAGAGGGGAATAAAATGCTCCAGCCACTGGTTGCCCCGAAAGACGAAAAAGAGCGTTTTTTTACCGCTGTTATCCGTAAGGAGCTGCTGTTTTCTGGCGTGTTTGGCGTGAGAGTAGGAACCAATCAGGTCCAGTAGGTCACGCTTTTTAAAAAAGCCCTTGACAATCCACCCTTCCAGCAGGGCGTAGAGCGAATCGGAAAGGTTTTTCTTTGCACTGAAGAGTTTGTATTTCAGACGCTCGGTATTCATGCCTGCCCTTTTCCCAGCCCGGTTTTGATTTTTGTGGTGGAGATGTCGGGGGTGCGGGTCAGATAGACCACCTCGCAGTGGGGTTTGAGAAAATCAAACTCCCCGGCCCAGTCGTCTCCGATCACAAAGACGTCCACGCCCAGTTTTTCCACGTCGATCACCTTTTGGTCCCAGGACTCCTCCGGAATCACCTCGTCCACATACCGGATCGCCTCGACCACCATTTTCCGGTCGTCATAAGGCAGAAACGATTCCTTGTGTTTAAGTTTATTAAAGGCATCGGTCGAAACGGCGACAATCAGATAATCGCCCAGTTCTTTGGCACGTCTGAGCAGGTTGACATGACCCGGATGCAATAAGTCAAAGGTTCCGTATGTAATGACTTTTTTCAATATTCTGTCCCTTGATATGATAAAAATTACAGGAAAGTTACATTAAATTATTTCACATTACGGCTTTACTTATTGACATTTCATTCTATATCGCTATAATATTTGCCATTCATTTTCAAACATAAGGAGCAATCATGCAACGATTCAACACGTCGCCCGCAACCAGACCAACACAAGTGTCCGCTTCCCTGCTCCTACGCCTCCTACTCCCCCTACTCTAATTTTTTACCACACCCTGTTTTTCATTTTTTAGTCCGCTCGATCTGAGCTTGTTTATTTTTATTATTGTTGATTCTGTAGGAGAATACCATGCAACACACCCATACCAAATATAAACCCTTTCCCGTTATTGATATTCCGGACCGCCAGTGGCCGAGCCGCACCATTACCCAGGCACCCGCATGGTGCAGCGTCGACCTGCGCGACGGCAACCAGGCGTTGATCAAGCCCATGAACATGGAAAAGAAACTGAAGTTTTTTGACTTTTTGGTCAAGACTGGGTTTAAAGAGATTGAGATCGGGTTTCCCTCCGCATCGAAGGTAGAGTTTGACTTTACCCGACGATTGATTGAAGAAGATCGAATCCCTGATGACGTACGTATCCAAGTGTTGGTACAAGCGCGAGAGCACCTGATATATAAAACC
>QKHD01000245.1 GCA_003250175.1 Helicobacteraceae bacterium | reverse complement strand
AGTATAAAAGAAGTTTTAACCGCAGTTTTACTATTATAAGATAAGTTACTAAAAGGAAACTTTTTTCAAGGCTTACAATATGCAGGATATGACGTTAATCGAACCGGTGCCCATCCACTCGATTCTCAGTGATGTTCCCCTCTCCTTTTCCCTCTACACCCATGGTGAAGGTGAGGACGAGCGGCGCTATAAAAAACTTGTTGAAAAGGGCAATGTCCTCAGCTCCGGCGTTCGAGCAGCCCTCATCTATAAATCTACCGGCAACCTCTTTATCCGTATCGATGAACGTCCGCTCTACATCGACTACCTGGGTGAAAATTTTGCCAAAATCAATGCCCAGGGCGATACCCCCAAAGAGGAAAAGGCCAAACTGCTTTACCAGTCCGCCAACCGGATCGTCGAAGGGGTCTTTTCCCAGCCCAATATTGACACGGCCATGGCGAAATCACAGACCGTCGTCGGGGAAACGATCGAGCTCCTTATGAACGATGAAAATGCCCTTCTGGCGATGATTCGGGCCAGTGAGCATGAATACAGGCTCTTTACCCACAGCCTCAATACGGCAATTTTTGCTATCGGTCTGGGCCATTTTCTGGGTATGGAGGCTCCGGAGCTCGCCAAGCTGGGATTTACCGCCCTGCTCCATGACATCGGCAAGATTAAAATCCCTGCCCACATTCTGGATAAACCGGGCCCGCTTAGTGAATACGAGTTTGAGATGATGAAGATGCACTGCCACTATAGCTATAACATCGTCAAGCAATTCGGGCAGAAGGACCGTGTAATTTTGGAAGGCATCAAATACCATCACGAACGCATGGACGGCAAGGGCTATCCCGATGCCCTTTTTGGAGATGAGATTCCCGTTTTTGCCCGACTGATTGCCATCTGTAGCAGCTACAGCGCCATATCCAGCCACACCAGCTATCACGAAGCCTACAGCTCCTTTGAATCCCTGAGTATCATGAAAAAAGAGATGGTGGGTGCCTATGATCCGAAACTGTTGCAGGATTTTATACGGTTTTTGGGGTCGTTGTTAGTGCAGAAAAAGTAGAAGATGGAAGAGGCCGGGAAGTCTTCCCGGCGAGCGAAGGGAAAAGATTATTCCCACTCGATGGTGCCCGGAGGCTTGGAGGTGATGTCATACACCACGCGGTTAATCCCGTCAACGCTGTTGATGATGCGGGTGCTGATTTTTTCCAGAAGGTCGTGGGGCAGATGGGCAAAGGTTGCCGTCATACCGTCGGTACTTTCGACCGCACGGATGGCCACGGCATTTTCATAGGTTCGGTTATCCCCCATGACGCCGACGGTTTTCACATTCATCAAAACCGTAAAAGCCTGCCAGGTTTTCTTGTAATAACCGCTGGATTTAAGCTCTTCGAGGAAGATGGCGTCCGCTTCGCGGAGAATATCGCAGCGTTCTTTGGTGACTTCACCCAGAACACGGACGGCGAGGCCCGGCCCTGGGAACGGATGGCGATAGACCATCTCATCGGGAAGGCCCAGCTCGATTCCCAGCTTACGCACCTCGTCTTTAAAGAGTTCACGGAGCGGCTCGATCAGCTCAAAGTCCATCCAGTCCGGAAGACCGCCGACGTTGTGGTGGGTCTTGATCGTCTGGGAAGGGCCCTTAACGCTCACGGATTCAATCACATCCGGATAGAGTGTGCCCTGGGCGAGAAACTTGATGCCTTCAAACTTCTTGGCTTCACGTTCAAAGATCTCGATGAACTTGTGGCCGATGATTTTTCGCTTGCGCTCCGGCTCGTCTACGCCGGCCAGTTCGGAGAGAAACTCCTCTTCCGCATCGACAGCAATCAACGGTACTTTGAGATTTTCACGGAAAATCTCCTTCACCTTGATCGCTTCATTCTTACGCAGCAGGCCGTTGTCTACAAAGACAGGAATCAGCTGATCGCCGATCGCTTTGTAAAGTAGCGCGGCCACAACGGAGCTGTCCACGCCTCCGGAGAGGGCGCACAGGACTTTACCGCCGCCGACTTTTTTACGGATCAGTTCGATCTGTTCTTTGGCGAAGTTTTCCATGGTCCAGTCCGGAGCGATCCCGCAGATGGAGACGGCGAAGTTTTTGAGCATCACCTCGCCCTGAATGGAGTGAGCCACTTCCGGGTGGTACTGCATGCAGTAGATTTTTTTGGATTCGTTGGCGATGGCCGCATAGGGAGAGTTTCCGGAGTGGGCGATACGCTCAAACCCTTCCGGAAGGGCCTCGACACGGTCCGCGTGGCTCATCCACACGGTCTGATTGTTACTCACCCCTTTGAAGATGGGGGAGATGTGGCCGTGAATTTCGTCGAACTGAATCTGGGCTTTGCCGTATTCGTGGTGATCGGCTGAAACGACCTTACCGCCAAAGTGGTCGACTGTCAGCTGCATGCCGTAGCAGATACCAAGAATTGGCAGTCCCATCTCAAAAATGGCGTCGTCGATACGGTAGGCGTCTTCGGCGTAGACACTTGCCGGTCCGCCGCTTAGAATAATCCCCTTGGGATTGCGCGCCTTGATCGCTTCGAGTTCCTCAAAGTAAGGAACGATTTCACAGTAGACATTGGCTTCGCGCAGTCGTCTGGCGATAAGCTGGGTGTATTGGGACCCAAAATCCAGAACGACGATTGGTACTTCTTTCACTTTAACCCTTTGTACTTATTTGATGTGCCAGCCAAGCAGTTCAAACTGAACATACCAGACGAGAATGGAGACTGCGTAACCGACGGCAACCGCCCACATGTACTGCATGTGGGTTCCGAAGGTATAGATACCGCGCAGCTTACCCATAACCCCAACCCCTGCGGCGGAACCGAAGGAGATCAGTGAGCCACCGATACCGGCGGTCAGAGTAACGAGCATCCACTGGGCCGCGTCAAGATTCGGGTTGGCTTTCAAAACGGCAAACATAACCGGAACGTTGTCGATAACCGCGGAAATCAGACCGATGCCGATGTTGACGTAGGTTGGGTTGACGCTCTCGTAAACACTTGCCGCTGCCGCCAGGTAGCCCATATAAGAGAGACCGCCAACTGCGGCCAAAAGACCGAAGAAGAAAAGCAGCGTGTCGTTCTCGATCTTGGCGATGGAGCCGAAAACGTTAATGTTTTCGTTGTGCCGGATTTTGAGGTTATAGGAGTAGAGTTTGAGCAGAGAAAGACCGAACATCATACCCCAGAACGCCGGCAGGTGAAACATCTGGTGGGAAAGAACCGCTGTTGCGATGGTCGCAACGCCCAGACCGATAATCACCTTGCCGCCTTTTTTAATCATGACCGGTTCCAGCTTGCCGCCGTCGGAATCACCGGGCATACCCTCCGGAACACTTAATGAAAGCAGATAGGCCGTCAGTACCCAGCCAATAAAGCTTGCCGGGAAGAGAAAGAGAAACTCGGCAAAGGCACCCTTACCGGCCGCCCAGACCATCAGGGTTGTAACGTCACCAAAGGGCGACCAGGCACCCCCGGCATTTGCCGCAACAACGATATTAACCGCGCCAAGGATAAGGAACTTTTTGTTGTGATGTTCAATGGTGATCAGAACCGTAGAAAGAATCAGGGCGGTGGTCAAGTTGTCCGCAACAGGAGAGAGGAAAAATGCCAGAAACCCGGTTGCCCAGAAGAGCTTTTTATAGTTGTACCCTTTATTAATCAGGTCGACTTTGAGTTTTTCAAAAACACCGCGTTCGATCAGGGCCTCGATATAGGTCATGGCCACATAGAGGAAGAAGAAGATTGCGGCAATCTCGACAATCAGGTGCTCAACCGTAGAGTGAAGACTCTCCGGAACCTGGCCGTGTGTAAAGTGGTAAATTCCAGCCAGCAAAAAGATTACCGTACCTGCAAACAGGGCCGGTTTACTTTTATTGATGTGGAGTTTTTCCTCCATCGCGATCGCAATGTATGCGACGACAAAAATAATGAGACTCAAGATACCTACCCAGGTAAGCATCAGGTTCGCACCGTGTTCCATCCTCTCTCCTTATTATTCGTTTATAAGATAGTGTGCTCCGACGGAGACTTTGTGTTCTAACGCGGCAGTAATGATTGAACGGGCTGTCAGGAGTCGCAATCGCATCAGCCAGCCGATGTCGGACTCCAACCATTGTGAAACTTTAACAAGTGCATCCTTTAAGCCCGAGGTCTTGCGGATAATACCCACCTGCTCCCACATCAGGATCCGGAGCGCCTCTTTAATTTCGGCGTCTTTTTCCCGTTTCAGAATCTTATCAAAATCGGGGAAATTTTTCATCCCCGACTGGTATTCATGGGCCAGTACATATTCGGAGACGATTTTTGCAAAAACGAGCCCTTCAAGCAACGAGTTGCTGGCCAGACGGTTGGCCCCGTGGACGCGGTTGGATGCCGCTTCGCCGATGGCAAAGAGATTTTTAAACCCCTCCATGCGGCCGTCGAGATCCGTTTTAATCCCGCCCATGGCGTAGTGAAAAGCCGGAGAGATAGGAACCCGGTCGGTAGGAAGATCATAACCCTCTTCGCCCAGGGTTGCGCTGATGGTTGGAAAGCGCTTTTTAAACCATGCCGACTCAAAGGGGGAAAAATCGAGATAGACCTCTTGTCCGGTCTTCTGTTTGTGCATGAAAATGGCTCTTGCAACGGCATCCCGCGGGGCCAGTTCGCCCATTTCGTTGTAATCAAACAAGAAGCGTCGGCCTGTCTCGTCCACGACCAGCGCCCCTTCTCCCCGCAGTGCTTCGCTGAGCAGCAGCTTGCGCTGTCCGGAGGTGCGGACATAGACCGTCGGGTGAAACTGCACCAGGTGCATATCCTGCAGTTCACAACCGTGCTCGACACAGATGCCGTGGATATCGCCGCTGATTCCCTTGGCGTTGGTATTCAGAGAATAGAGTGAGCCCAGACCGCCACTGGCGATGATAACGTTGTCGGCGTAATAGTTTGTCACCTTGTTATCCCGCAGTACACTGGCTCCGTAACAGGTCGCGCCGTCGATCAGCAGATCAACAACGATTGCTTTGTCCAGCACTTCGGCACTGTTTTGGTGCACCAGCGTACTGTGAATTTCGCGCCCCGTAGCATCGCCTCCGGCGTGGATGATCCGGTTGGCGGAGTGGGCCGCCTCTTTGGTGTAGAGCAGATGCCCCTGCTCGTCCCGGTCAAAGGGCACACCCATATCGACCAGTTCGCTGATGACGGAGATGCTCTCCTGCACCAACACCTTGACGGCGTCTTCGTCGCACATCCCGGCACCCGCACTCATGGTATCGCTGATGTGACAGGCGATATCGTCGATGTTCAGTGCCGTGGCAATACCGCCCTGGGCCCAGTAGGTGTTGCAGTCGTTTTTTTCGTTTTTGGTGATGAGGAGAACCTGCTTACCCTCTCGGGTCA
>QKHD01000093.1 GCA_003250175.1 Helicobacteraceae bacterium | reverse complement strand
CCCAGGGAGTCGTGAGACTTTTTGGCCTCTTGAATCGCCTCTTTCTGGGCCGCTTCCACCTCCGGAGAGAGGGCGTAGATTTCACTTTCTGCGACATGGCCGAAATCACAGCTTTGGCCGATGATATCACCCACCTGGAAGACACCACCGCGAACAACGATATCGAGGCTTTTAAGAATCATCTTGGCAATGGCACCGGCCGCTACGCGGGTGGCTGTTTCACGGGCGCTGCTGCGTCCGCCCCCCCGGTAGTCGCGGATGCCGTATTTATGAAAATAGGTAAAGTCCGCATGTCCGGGTCGGAAGAGGTTTTTGACATTGTCGTAGTCGTGGCTCTTTTGGTTGGTGTTGTAGATCACCATGGCGATAGGGGTGCCGGTACTCTTGCCTTCAAAGACTCCGCTGAGGATTTCGACCTGATCGCCCTCTTTACGACCGGTGGCGAATTCGTTTCGTCCCGGTTTGCGGCGGTCCAGTTCACTCTGGATAAAGGCTTCATCAATGGAAAGACCGGCGGGAACACCGTCGACGATGCAGCCGATGGCCTTGCCGTGGGACTCCCCGAAGGTGCTGATGGTAAATCGTTCTCCGAATCTGTTCACTCTGTTACCCTTTCAGTTTTTGGATCGCCTCTTTGGCGGCGGCCTGCTGGGCCGCTTTTTTACTCTTGCCCCTGGCGCGGGCGTACTCACGGTTTTGAATCTGCAGCGCAACTTCAAACTCTTTCTGGTGGTCGGGTCCGGAGGTTCCCAGCAGTTCATAAACGGGAATCTCCCCGAATCGGGCCTGGGTCAGTTCTTGGAGGGTTGTTTTGTAATCCTTGAAGAGCTCATTCAGATCGATTTTCGGGTAGATGGATTCGAGCATGCCGTTGACGATTTTAGCGACCGTACCCAGATCGCTGTCGAGGTAGATGGCGCCCATGACCGCCTCGAAAGCGTTGGAGAGCAGGGAGGGTTTTTCCCGGCCGTTGTTGTTCTCTTCGGCGCTGGAAAGGTGGATATATTTGCCCAGATCAAGGGCTTTGGCCATTTTGGCAAAGCCGTTTTCGTTAACCAAAGAGGCGCGGATCTTGGACATCTCCCCCTCGCTGGATTTGGGCAAGTGGGAAAAGAGATACTCCCCAACCACAAGGTCGAGCACCGCATCACCCAGGAACTCCAGGCGCTCGTTGTTGTAGGATTTTTTACAGCTTTTGTGGGTCAGGGCCTCTTCCAAAAGGCGGACGGACGAAAAGTGGTACCCCAGGGTTTGTTGGAGTACATCGTAGTCTGCATGCATGCTGTTTCCTTGTGTTTTATGCCGTCAGTTGGGCCGCAACGTCCCGTGCAATCTTATCGCATCTTTCATTTTCCTCATGCCCGTCGTGGCCCTTGACCCAGACGCCGCGGACGCGGTGGGGTTTGGCGGCGTCGAGGTAGGCCTGCCAGAGCTCCGGATTTTTGACGTTCTTAAAATTTTTCTTGACCCAGCCGTAGAGCCACTCGTTGATACCTTTGATCACATAGCTGCTATCACTGTAGAGTGTGACGGAGCAGGGCTCCTTGAGTACTTTGAGCGCTTCGATGACGGCGAGCAGTTCCATCTGGTTGTTGGTGGCCTCGGACTGGGCTCCGCTTAAAACCCGTTCGCTTCCCTGGTAGCGTAAAATCGCGCACCAGCCGCCACGGCCCGGATTACCCAGGGAGGAGCCGTCGGTAAAGAGTTCAATCTCTTTCATCACATGCCGCCCAAAAAGAGCTCGCTCTCCGGAATGTGGCGGGTAAGGATCGGTTCGGTTTTCAAGGTGGCCACATTAAGACACCCGGGGCAGCGGTGGAAATAGATCGGGAAGACCTGTTTGCAGCTGCCGCAGGCGTATTCGAAACTCAGATCGGCAATCTGCTTTTTATCTTGAAGTTTAATCAGCACGTCCAGTTCAAAGGTCTGGCTTTCGCTGGCAGTGTTCAGCCACCCTTTGGCGGTAAAAATTTCCTGCAGGAGTGGCAGCTTTTCCGCGGCGTCGTTGTCCATATTTTTGGGCGCGATGTTCCAGAGAATATCAAGCAGGAACGGGATGTTGCGCGCATCGATCAGGTCCCATACCTTATCGTACGATTTGAAAAAGAGGAATTCGATAATAATGTGGGCGGTGTGGGGGTGTTCGTTGACATGTTCGATCAGGCGCTCGATTTTGACCGCGTCGCGGATGCGGGCATCTTCGATGATGACAAAGGCATCGAGAAAACTACGCTCCAAGGTGACACTTTCCCCCAGCTCTTCCAGGGCGTCCAGAACATCGACGGCGTCGTTGTACTCTTTGAGACGCTCCAGGATAACCAGAAGAATTTTCAAAACCTCCGGATTGCGGGCTTTGAGCTTGAGGGACTCTTTAAGAATATCACGGCTCCGGTGCAGGAAGCCCGCCTTGTGGTAGGTTTTGCCCAGCATGGAGAGAATCTCGATGCGGCGCTCTTTTTCTTTGACGTTGTCCAGCAGGACCAGATAGATTTTAATCGCCTCTTCGTAATCGCCGCTCTTGTAATAGATAGAGCCCAGCAGCATCATGGAGTGGATCGCCTCCGGATTGGAGTGCACCAGACCGGTGTAGTCCTTTTCGTTTTTGGCGACTTCGAAGCTGCCCAGGAAGCGGTCGAGGTTTTTGCTCTCGCTCTTTTTTTTGTAACGACCCCAGAGGTAGTTGGCGTAGGAGACGACGAAGATAATCGCCAGCAGCATCAGAACGCTGAAAAGCGGGTCACGGTATGAGACGAGCGGAAAATCCACGAAGGCTCCTTTTTGGCTTAGTCAGATGCTTCATTATAGCCTGCTTTGCATATAAGACCGCTTTTTACCCATGCATGGCATAATGGGGGAAAATACTTAAAAGTTTTCAGGCCTATGGAAAAATTAAAAGAGATTAGCGAAAAAGTCGACGAAATGACCGAAACCATCCGTCTGCTGCGGGCGGACAACCAGCGGTTGCGCAGTGAGTTGGATGCGTTAAAGCACGCCCATGAGAGTCAGGAGCGTGAAACCTCCAGACTCCGTGAAGCGCTGGAAAAGCGCGAACGGGATCTGGAGAGCATCATCAGCAAGATCGATCAGATCACTCTATGAGTTGATCCCGCTCAGGCGCACCAGTGCCGTCGGGTCCGGATCGCGGCCCATGAAGGCGTTGAAGTTGTCAATCGCCTTGCGGCTTCCCCCCTTGGAGAGGACGTTTTCCACATAGCTGGACGCCGTCGTCTCGTCAAACACCCCCATATCCACAAAGCGGAAATAAGCGTCCGCACTCATGACCTCCGCCCATTTGTAGCTGTAATATCCCGCCGCGTAGCCTCCGGAGAAGATGTGGCTGAAACCGTTTTGGAACTTGTTGTAGCTGGGCGGCTTGATCAGAGCGGTTGTCTCCCGGACATGATCCAAGATGGACTGAATCTCCGCAACACTTCTGGGTGCCTGGTGAATCCGGATGTCAAAGAGGCCGAACTCCAGTTGGCGCAACATCCCCAGGGCAGACTGGAAGTTTTTGGCGTCGATGAGTTTTTGAATCATGTCATCGGGGAGCAGTTTTTTGGTCTGGTAGTGACGGGCGAAAATTTTAAGCACTTCCGTTTCGTAGGCGAAATTTTCCAGAAACTGGGAGGGGAACTCCACCGCGTCCCACTCGACGCCGGCGATTCCGCTGACAAAGGGTTCGTTCACGGTGCTGAGCAGGTGGTGCAGGGCGTGGCCCATCTCATGGAAAAGAGTGACCACGTCGTCGTGTTTGAGCAAAGAAGGTACACCCGGTTTGGAGGGGGCAAAGTTGCAGACGATGTAGGCGATGGGGAGTTGGGTGCTACCGTCAGGGCGTTTGGCATGGGTACGCCAGTCGCCCATCCAGGCACCGCCCTGTTTGTCGTCGCGGGCTTCCAGGTCCATGTAGATTTTGCCGAAAATCTCCCCTTTTCGGGTGAGGTGGTAGGCCGTGGCCTTCTCGTCCCAGGCTTTTTCATCAATCGGTTCAAAGCCGATGCCGAAGAAGCGCTCCAGAAATTCAAAGAGACCGCTGACCACGCTCTTTTGTTCGAAGTAGGGTTTGTAGAGCTCCTCGTCCAGATCGAAGGAGGCCTTCTCCAGTTTTTTGGAGTAGTAGCCTGAATCAAAGCTGTTAAGCGCTTTGCAGCCTTCGTTTGCCGCAAAGGCTTTTAGCGCTTCGAGCTCCTTTTTTGCCTGGGGCAGGGACTGGCGGGCCAGTTCGCTTAAAAACTCGTCCACCTCCTTGGGGCTTCGGGCCATTTTGGTTTCCAGGGAGAGGGCGGCGTAGTTTTCGTAACCGAGCAGCTTGGCCTTTTCGTCACGCAGGGCCAGAATCTCTTCCATGATGGGGTCATTCTCCGGAGCCCGGGTGCTGTAGGCTTTGTAGACTTGCTCACGAAGCGTACTATCCGAGCAGTAGGTCATGAAGCTGACAAAGCTAGGGCCCTTGAGGGTAAAACGGTAGACCGTTTTGCCGTCCTTTTCCGTTTTAGCCTGTTCCAGATCGCTGGCGGGCATCTCGCTTAAGGCGGCGTCATCTTCCAAAATAAGCTCATAGGCGTTGGTGGCGTTGAGGACGTTTTGGCTGTAGGTGTTGGAGAGCTGGGAGAGGCGGCTCTTGATCGTCTTCATCCGTGCCTGCTCCTTTTCGAGCAGGGAGGCGCCGGTGAGTTCGAAATCCAAAATCTCGTTATCCAGAATCATGCGCTGTTCGTGGTTGAGATTCGGCTCGTCGCTCCGGATGGTTTTAAAGGCTTCGAAAAGTTTGGGGTCCTGTTTGACGTCGGAGTCAAACTCGCTTAAAAGCGGCAGCATCTCTTCGTAGACTTTCTGGATCGTTTCGTCGTTTTTGGTGCTGTTGAGAATGGAGAGCGGGGTAAAAAACCACTCGATTTTTTCAAAGATATGCTGGTAGGGACGAACAAAAGAAGCGTAGGTTTTTTTGGGTTCGGCCAGCAGCTTTTCCACCTCTTTTTTGGAGGTATCCAAAAGATTTTTCAGATCATCGACGGCGGTGTCGAGGTTGGGTTTTTGATAGGTAAAAAACATGGTGTTGTCCTTATAAAACGGTTCGATTTTGTTTCATTATAGCATTAAAGAGGTTTTTTATCCTCTTTTTTTCTCTCCGGATCGGCGTCATCCAGCTCCTTGAGCATGGCGCGGAGACGCTTGAGCTCTTCATGGTAGGTCTCCGCTTCGCCGTAGTCCGTAAAGTGGCGATAGCGGGAGTGCATAAAGGCGGTTTTTCGGGCATGTTTGATGGGGCACCAGTACTGCTCCGTTCTTGCGGCCACCTCGGTGATGTAGCCGAACATGCCGTTCATGTAGCCGCAGTAGAAGCAGTTGATCTTTTCGATGAGATTGAGGTAGGGGAGGTAGTGGC
>QKHD01000182.1 GCA_003250175.1 Helicobacteraceae bacterium | reverse complement strand
ACCTGTGACAGCGATCTTTTAAGCCTCTACGACGCCGCCTCCGCCCGCTTCAAGCTCTACTATAAGGGTGAGTTTGCCTGCTTCTCTCCGGAGCGCTTCATCCGGATTGAAAACGACACCATCCACACCTACCCCATGAAGGGCACCATCGACGCCACCGTTGCCGATGCCGAAACGGTGATCCTAAACGACCCCAAGGAGCTGGCCGAGCACACCATGGTGGTCGATCTGCTGCGTAATGATCTGGGGATCGTCTCCCGCAAGGTGCGAGTGCAGCGTTTCCGCTACACCGAAACGGTCAAAACCGCCGGCAACCCCCTGATACAGGTCAGCTCCCACATCAGCGGTGATCTGGAAAACGGCTGGGAGGGGCGGATCGGCGATATCCTTGCCGCGCTGCTTCCCGCCGGCTCCGTCACCGGAACCCCCAAGAGAAAGACCGTCGAGATCCTGCACGCAATAGAAGGGTACGAGCGGGGCTTCTTTACCGGAGTCTGCGGCTACTTTGACGGCACGGTGCTCGACTCTGCCGTATTGATCCGCTTTGTGGAGCAGACTCCGGAGGGGCTGGTGTTTAAAAGCGGCGGCGGCATTACCGCCGACAGCGACGCCGCCAAAGAGTATGACGAACTGGTGAAAAAAGCCTATGTCCCGTTTTCTTGAAACCATCCGGATACAGCAGGGAATCCCCGGCAACCTCCGCTACCATACGCAGCGCATACACCGCACGTTGCAGCACTTTTACGGCTCCGGAGCGTTTGACCTTGCCTGCTTGCTGGCCAATGCCCCGAAAACCGGCACCTACCGCTGCCGGGTTCTCTACGACCGTAGGCACGCCGAAGTGAGTTACCACCCCTATCTGCTCACAAAAAAGGCTAAACTCTTGGCCCTGCCGTCCGATATGGACTATAATTATAAATTTGCCGAACGCAGCGCCTTGGAGCAGCTGGCAGCGCAGGCTCAACGCGCCGGTTGCGACGATGCCCTGATTATTAAAGAGGGGCTCGTCACCGACACGACCATCGCCAATATCGCCCTCTGGGACGGTTCGCGATGGATCACTCCGGAGCAGCCCCTGCTTCGCGGAACCATGCGGCAGCGCCTGATCGACGCCCGCTGGCTGGTTCCGGAAAAAATCGAAGCAGAGCAGCTGCACCGCTACTCCCATGTTGCGCTCATGAATGCCCTCAGCGGCTTTTATGTCGCCGGAACGATCGATGCCATACGAATTGAAGGATGATGATGTTTATTCAAACCCTGCTGGAACAGCAAGAATTTGCCGAGATGCTCACCGACCACGCCCTGGAGACGGTCGCCTATTTTCTCGATGAGGGTGTTGAATTCGGCATTTTGTGCAATCTCTCCGATGTTACCTTCCGCACGCCCCTTCCGGAGCACATTCAAAATGCCCTCAAACCCCTGACCCTTTTCATGGTGGCGGGCTACTCCTTCGAGACAGCCGTCATTCAGGATGATATGGTGCTGGCCTTTGAAGCAGGTTTTGGCCCGGAAAACTTCGCGACCGTCGTAGAAGTCCCCATCGATTCGGTGTTGCAGCTGCTGGTCGGCGACACGGTGGTTTTTGTCAACCTCACCGCCACCCTTCCCAAACGGCGCAAATCCGCCCCAGTGAACCTGGGCAGTGAAAGCCGATCTTTTGAGGCGATTCTCTCCAATCCGGAGAATGAAAGTCTGTTTAACAAGAAGAAATAAAAAGGCTCCGGAAAGCTCCGGAGCGTTATGGTCAGATGCTTAGGGTAGCTTTCTGTTTCATGAGGAAGTTGACGGCATTGATGACGATGGCGTCGTGTTTGTTCTCTTTGAGGTAGGCGATGTAGAACTTTCGCGTGATGTTAAAGCCCTTGATCTTCGTAATAAAGAGCTGGCCGTTTTTGACCTCGTCCTCGATGAGGAACTTTGAGATCATGGAGGCCATGGGACGTTCACCGCCGCGGTTTTTCAGAATGGTCTGCTTGATGGCCGTCGCATCGCTGAGGATGTTCTGGTTGTCAAAGAAGGTGGAGCAGTCGATCCCCACGCTCTCAAAGGCCTCCATGGCCAGTTTGCGCGTGTGGCTTTCCGGCTCGCGGCACATCCAGCTAAACCCGCTCATATCCTCAGGACGGATGCTCTTGGGCAGGACGTTGTTGGAGAACATGATGATCTCGTCATCCAGCCACTCGCGGTAGTGGATGCCGTCTTTAAAGACCGGCGCCTCGATCAGGGCGATATCGATCCGTTTTTCCAGAAGCTCTTCGATCAGATCGGCGCTCTTGCCGATGTTGATGATCACTTCATCGCCGAGGTTTTCGTTGATCTTGTCGTGGAAGCTGGGGAGAATGTAGTTTCCGATGGTTGACGACGCCCCGATCTGCAGGGCGATTTTTTTGTTAATGACCTTGAGCAGCTCTTTTTCCGCCATGCCGATGCACTTTTCCAGTTTCATGGCCGTACGGAAGAGTTCGTTGCCCTCTTTGGTTAAAACGATACCGTTTTTCTTGCGCTCCAGAATCTTGCACTGGAGGTAGTCTTCGATGTATTTGATCTGTTGGGTGACCGCCGGCTGGGAGATCCCGATTTTTGCCGACGCTTTCGAGAAGCTGCGTTCACGTGCTACAGTCAAGAAGGTATTAATTTTCGAAAAGTCTTTTAGCACGACCTGTCCTTTAAGGTTTGGATACAAATTATTAGTTAAAAGTAACTATATTATAACATAAAATAATACTCTTCGCAAGGCTCCGGAGATGTTTTTGGTTTTTGTGATATAATAGAACACTATAATATAAAAAAATAATTTATGCTTTTATAAAGATAACTTATGGAAAAACTGACCAAAGACCTGAACCCGGCACAAAAAGAGGCGGTCGAAGCCATTGATGGCCCCATTCTCATCCTTGCGGGCGCAGGTACGGGAAAGACCAAGACCATCACCACCCGTCTGGCCTACCTGATCGCTTTGGGCATTGATCCGGCCAATACCCTGACCCTGACCTTTACCAACAAGGCCGCCGCAGAGATGCGCGAACGGGCCCTAATGATGATCGACGATGTCTCCTACCCACCCAAACTCTTTACCTTCCATAAGTTCGGTTTATACTTTTTAAAATTCCACATGGACAAGCTGGGGCGCAAGAACAGCTTCGTCATCATCGACACGGATGATAAAAAACGGATCCTCAAACAGTTCAACCCCAAGACCACCATCAAGCAGATCGCCAACGAGATCAGCCACTATAAAAACTCCCTCATCTCCCCCCAGACCGCCATCGAAAAGGTCCGCAATATCGAGGGTGAACACGGCAAGCGCTACCAGGAGATCGCCCAGGTTTACGAAAAGTACGAAAACTACCTCCACGCCAACAACCTGGTCGATTTCGACGACCTGCTGGCCCTGACCTATCGCGTCCTTGACGAGCATCCGGAGATCTGCGAAAGCACCAGCAAACAGTTCCAGTACATCATGGTGGACGAATACCAGGATACCAACGAACTGCAGTACCAGATTCTGCGCAAGCTCTGCTCCACCCACTCCAATATCTGCGTCGTGGGCGACGACGACCAGAGCATCTACGGCTGGCGCGGGGCGAACGTGAAAAATATTCTGGAGTTCCCCGCCCATTTTGACGACGCCACCACCATCAAGCTCGAAGACAACTACCGCTCCACCTCCCAGATCCTCGCCGCTGCCAACGAGCTGATCTCCCACAACCGCTCCCGCCACGGCAAAAACCTGCGCAGCACCAAGGGCGACGGCAAGGAGATCACCCTGATCGAATCGGCCAACGAGTCGGACGAAGCGGAAGAGCTGGCCACCCGCATCCGCAAGCTGATCAACGAAGGGGTTCGCCCCAGGGAGATCTGCGTCCTCTTCCGGATCAACGCCCTCTCCCGTTCCCTGGAAGAACGCTTTACCAAAGAGCAGATTCCCTTCCGCCTCGTGGATAGCATCCGCTTTTACGAACGCGCCGAGATCAAGGACGTCATCTCCTACCTGCGGGTCATCACCAACCCCAGCGACGACTTCTCCCTCAAACGGATCGTCAACAAGCCCAAACGGGGCATCGGCAAAACCTCCCTGGACAAGCTGGAGATGCATGCCGAAGGGCTTCGCAAACCGATCTTCGCCTACATCGAAGAGGCCAGCGAAGAGGAGATCAGCCAGGTGCTGAGCAAGAAAAACGCCCAGACCCTTAAGGAGTTCGCCGCCATGATCCACGGCCTGCAGGCCAAGCTGGGCGACACCCCCTACACCTTTATCGACGAGTTCGAAAAGGCCACGGGCATCCGGAAGATGTATATCGAGGGCGACGAGATCGAGCGGGTGCTCAACATCGACGAATTCTACGGCCTGCTGCGGGATTTTTCCAAGCAAAATCCGGAGGAGACCATCGAGACCTTTTTGCATGACATCGCCCTCTCTTCCGAAGCCGACGCCATCGACGGCGAATCGATCTCCATGATGAGCGTCCATGCCGCCAAGGGTCTGGAGTTTGACCACGTCTTTATCATCGGCATGGAAGACGGCTACTTCCCCCTGCTGGGCGACGGCAACGACATGGAAGAAGAGCGGCGTCTGGGCTACGTCGCCTTGACCCGCGCCCGCCACGATCTGACCTTAAGCTACGTCAAGAGCCGCTTTTTCCGCGGCAAGCGGGACTTCATGAACAAATCCCGTTTCCTGAGCGAATCGGGCGTCATTCAGGGCTCGCTCAAACTTGACGGCGGGCAGCCTTACAAAAAAGGCGACCTGGTCAAGCACAAGATTTTCGGCATGGGTCGCGTGGTGGGCGTATCCAAGGTGGGCAAAGAGTTCAAGCTCGCCATCAACTTCGGAGGCAGCAAGCGGGATATTCTCGCCAGTTTCGTGGAGCGTATATGAACCGACTCTTTGTCGTCTACAAGCCTCCGTTTATCAGCTCCAACTGGTTTTTGGGCCGGATCAAACGCAAATACGGAGAGAAAAAAGCGGGCTTCTCCGGAACCTTAGACCCCATCGCCAAGGGCGTGCTCGTCGTCGCATTCGGCAAGTACACGCGACTTTTCCGTTTTCTGGCCAAGGCGCCCAAGACGTATCGCGCCACCCTCTGGCTGGGTGCGGAGAGCGAGGGGCTGGATATCGAGAAGATCACCCAGGTCACGGAGCTGCCGATTCTTCCGGAGGCCACCGTCATGCAGCAGGTCAAGGCGCTGGAAGCGATCACCGAGCAGGTGCCGCCTAAGTTTTCCGCCAAGTGGATCGACGGCAAGCGCGCCTACGATCTGGCCCGAAAAGGGCTGGCGGTGGACCTGCCCTCGATCCCGATCACGGTCTATGAAACCAAGTTCATCGCCTACTGCCACCCCTTCGTCACCTTCGAGGCCACGGTGAGCGAGGGCACTTATATCCGCGCCCTGGCCCTCACCCTGGC
>QKHD01000074.1 GCA_003250175.1 Helicobacteraceae bacterium | reverse complement strand
ACGTTTAATGACTTTGGTGGAAGCGGTTACGGAACCGATACCGTCTACGATCGTACCGGCTGCACGGTCGGTTACCTGGTGATCGTTCACATTCATAATGTCGATGATCTCGTAGGCTGCGCCGTCTGCTCCGGACTCTTCTGTGACCAGTACGGTGCCCCATGGGGTGACACGGGCGCCGTCACAGCGCTCCATACCGCGTACGTGGGTGGTGACCTCACCGGTCTCCAGATCGATAGACTGAACGGATGGGTTCAGTTTACCGGTCGCACTGTCAATCTCTTCATGTCCACTCTCAACACAGGTAATGAAGTGCGTAGGCGTCAGGCTGCCATAGGGATAAAATTCACCCATATCCGCATGGTTAGCCACGTCCCGTGTCATATATTCCACGGTAAGACCCTCTGCCACTAAAATCTGTTCTGCGGCTGCTTGAACCGGAGTACGAAAATCGGATGTAGCCGGTGTGTATAGATCGGTCGTTGTTACGCCGTCGACACCCTTACTGCCATCATCACCTGAACACCCTGCAAATACGGCCACGAGTGCCGCAGATGCTGCCAAACTAAGAAGTTTTTTATTCAACATTCTCTTCCTTTAAATATGAATATCGCAGGAAGTGTAAGGAAGGGCCGTGACGATACGTCAACAATTTGACAACGGGAAAAGGACAAAACAGAGACGGTTTAATGACAAAGGAAAGTTTAAAAAAAGAGGGAACGGGAGGAGAGGTTACTCCTTCCCGCGGGTGATGTTGGCTCCGATATTGGAGAGTTTTTCCTCGAGACGTTCGTAGCCGCGGTCGAGGTGGTAGATACGGTGGACACGGGTGATACCCTTGGCAATCAAACCGGCTAGAACCAGGGCGCTGCTGGCACGCAGGTCGGTGGCCATGACATCACTGCCCTGCAGTTCACACGGGCCGGTTACGGTGGCGGTGTGACCCTTGAGCTTGATCTTAGCACCCAGACGCTGCAGTTCGCTGACGTGCATCAGGCGGTTTTCAAAGAGGCGCTCTTCGATGACGCTGACCCCCTCGGCCTGGGTTGCCAGCGCCATAAACTGTGCTTGCATATCCGTAGGAAAACCGGGGTACTCCGTGGTCACGATATCCACCGGTTTGAGCTTCTCTACCGGATAGATGGTCATGGTGTCGCTGCCGATATCAAAACTGAGCCCCATCTCTTCCAGTTTCTGGATCACCGCTTCGAGATGAAGGGGCTGGACTTTTTTCAGGGTCAGCGTGCTTTTGGAGATCGCTGCGGCACAGAGATAGGTGCCCGCTTCGATACGATCCGGAATGACGGTAATATCAGGAATCTCCAGCAGTCTGCCATCGGTCCCTTCGATTTCGATCTCATCGCTGCCCAGGCCACGGATCACAACACCGGCACTTTGCAGCATCTGGCAGAGCTGCACCACTTCCGGTTCTTTGGCGACATTGACGATCTTGGACGTCCCCTTGGCCAGGGCCGCCGCCATGATAACGTTTTCCGAGCCGGTCACGGTGATCTTGTCAAAGACGATCACTTTGCCATGCAGCCCTTTGGGTGCCGTGGCATGGATGTAGCCATTTTCGATGGTAATGACCGCACCCATCTGCTCCAGAGCCTTAAGGTGAAGGCCAACGGGACGCTGCCCGATGGCGCATCCACCAGGCAGCGAGACGCGGCACTCGCCAAAACGTGCCAAAAGCGGCCCAAGCACCAGAATAGATGCCCGCATCGTTTTGACGATATCATACGTGGCTGTGGTACTGTTGAGGTTGGTCGTGTTGATCACGAAGCAGTCGCCGACTTCTTCGTGGGTGCTGCCAAGGAGGTCAAGGAGCTTTAAAAAGGTCTTGATGTCCTTCACGTCCGGAAGGTTCTTGACGCACACGTTGCCCTTGGCCAAAATGGTCGCTGCCAGAATAGGCAGCGCGGCATTTTTAGCACCTGAAATACTGATTTCTCCGTGGAGGGGTCCGTTCCCTACAATCTCGATAAAATCCAAGAATGGCCTTACTGAAGTGATTTTGTCGCGTATTATGTCGTAAAAGTGGTTATAAACAATTAATTAATGTTACAAATGGAAAATATAGTTTTTTTGTTGCCAACGCCTTGACAAATAAGCATCTTTTGCCTATAATTCCGTCCACAACAACAGTTTAGAGTGTTGGGGTATCGTCTAACGGCAGGACTACTGATTTTGGTTCAGTCTATCGAGGTTCGAATCCTTGTACCCCAGCCACTTTGTTGTTGATTGGTTGCATTTATCGCGGAGTAGAGCAGTCCGGTAGCTCGTCGGGCTCATAACCCGAAGGTCACAGGTTCAAATCCTGTCTCCGCAACCAAGTTTTTTTCTTCGATTCCCTCTCACATTTTCCACACGATGTATCGATTTTAGAACACATAAATCTCAACACAATTTTTTCGTTTTGACCATCATTAAATCTCATGGCTGTTTTTTCGTCTGGTCTCAATCAAATTATTTATTTTTACAAAGGACAAACCATGCATTTTGAAGAATACATCTTTCCGGTTCTGACCCTTGTTTACTCCCTGGCTCTTATCAGCTTCTTCGCCAAGGACAACAAGAAATCATCCGGCTGCCACAACAGCTGCTCCAACTAAAGACAGGTCTTCCTGTCTTCTCTCAATAAAGCCTTTTTCATCAATTTTTTTGCAAAATGTCAACGAAAATAAAAAACTCTTCTGAAAAATCACAAAAAAGTCACAACTGTTCATTAAGATTACGTTGGCTGCAAACAAGAAAGAAGATAGAAGCCACGAATATCTTCTTGAATTTTCATGCACCTCCCTTGAGGACTACGGTTGCTTTATCGCACAACAAGCTCACATTATCTACCCCTTACTCAAAGATAAAGCACCGTGGTTAGCATGCTGAAACCTTTCGGCAACCCTTCTGAAATATACTCATCCCATTATTTTATACCGTTCGAAAGACAGACGATGAACTACCACCGACTTCAACTTATCAACAATCAAGAATTCAGACAACATTGCCAAATCGTTGGCCTGACAGGGAGGGCGCTCGAAGATATGATGAATCTGCTAGATGCCGATCATAATAATAAGAAAATTGCCTGGGAGCTTTTGGAGAGACGCTTTGAAAGACGGGGGCTCAACCCCCAGAGGTTTGTCCGCTTCGAGCGGGAGGAGAGCGTTTAGCCCTCCCCTGTTTTATTTTTCACACTTACGAATCAAAATATCATTACGGTTTTTCTCAACCGTAGACACCCCGATTCCCTTAACATTCATTAAATCATCCATTGAAGCGAAGCACTGCTTGGTTCGGTAGGCGATAATCGCCTCGGCTTTTGACTCACCAATACCTTTCAGGCTCATGAGTTCACCTTTATTGGCATGGTTGATATCCACCTGTGCCCACATAACTGAAAACGAAAAGAGAAAGAAGACGAGATACTTCATTTTATTCTCCTTTATATTGAAGTTTATTAATATACTTAATGTATATTTAATTTATCCAAAAAGGAGCATGCCTGAAAGTACTTTTTATTTTCCTCATATTTTACCCTCTTCTTCTCGCTGCTCCGGAGATTGAACACGGCCTGAGCTACACCGATCAAAATGTCTCCGGATGGCTCCTGAGCGAAAAATTGGATGGAATCCGGGCTTACTGGAATGGTCATCAACTCCTTTCACGACAAGGCAAGGCGTTACATCCACCCAAAAAATTCCTGCGCCTTTTTCCCCCTTTTCCCTTGGATGGTGAACTGTGGATCGGGAGAGGAAAATTTCAGCAGACCGCGTCCATCGTTTTAAGCCAAACACCGGATACTAGATGGGAGCAAGTGACCTATCAAATATTTGAAGCGCCCCATTCCGACGGTAATTTTACACTCCGGATTGCCAAGGTGCAGGATTGGTTTGCGCGTCATCCCAACCCCAATGTAGCGATCATTCCCCAACACATGATCCACTCTATCCATGAAGCCAAAATCATTATGCGTGAGTTGGCCAAAAAAGGCGCAGAGGGGGTCATGCTTAAAAATCCGGCTCTACCTTATATACCGGCAAGACATGCCGGTCTCCTCAAGCTAAAACCAAGCGACGACATGGAAGGCACCGTTATCGGCTACAAAGAGGGCAATGGAAAATACTCCGGCATGGTGGGAGCCCTGCATGTTCGTCTGGCCGATGGCAAAACCTTCTATCTTGGCTCCGGACTCAGCGATGAGGAACGAAAAAACCCACCTCCCATCGGAACCGTTGTAACCTTTAAACACCATGGCTTCACCACCTCCGGACTGCCTCGCTTCGCCTCGTTTTGGCGTATCCGTCCCTGACTTAGTGCCGTGTCAGATGCCCTAGGCTAAAATCACCCATCTGTTTTATGGAGATGTGATGACCAACATAATCCTCTCCGGAGGTTCCGGAACCCGCCTCTGGCCTATTTCCCGTACGCTTTTTCCCAAGCAGTACAATAAGCTTTTCCAGGGACGTTCCCTCTTTCAAAAAACCTATGAACGCAACCGGAACCATTGCGATAAAAGCATCATTATCACCAATCAGGAACAATACTTTATGGCCCTGGATCAACTGGATGAGATTGGTGCTCGCGCTGAATTTCTCCTTGAGCCGGTGGGGCGCAATACGGCCCCGGCCATCGCCTTGGCGGCGTTGATGGTTGATCCGGAGGAGATTCTTTTGGTGACACCGTCCGACCACCTGGTCAATGACGAAACAGCCTATGGTGCCGTGCTGACAGTGGCCAAAAAACTGGCCGGCCAAGGCTATCTGGTCACCTTCGGGATTACTCCGGAGTATCCGGAGACCGGTTACGGTTATATTGAAGCCGATGGCAATGACGTACGCTCCTTTAAAGAAAAACCCGACCGCCAAACGGCACAACGCTACATTGACCAGGGCAATTACTACTGGAACAGCGGCATTTTCTGCTTTAGTGCCAAAAGTTTTTTAGAGGAACTGCAGCGCTACGCTCCGGAGATCTATCAGCAATCCAAAACGGCTTTTGAAAAGGCCAAACGGGACCAGGCCGTGCGTATCGACCTGGACGATATGCTCGCCATTCCGGAGGATAGCATCGATTACGCGGTCATGGAAAAGAGCACCAAAGTCAAGGTGATCCCCAGCACCATCGGGTGGTCCGATATGGGGAGCTTCGAATCCCTCTACGAAGTGCTGCCTAAAGACACTTCCGGCAATACCACCGAATCCAATACGCTCCACCTGGATAGCCGCGATAACCTCATTATCGGTCATGAACGCATGATTGCCACGGTGGATGTCGAAGACCTGATGATCGTCGATACCGCCGATGCCCTGCTGATTGCCAAAAAAGGAAGCGGCCAGAAGGTCAAACAGATCGTCGCCCGCCTTAAGGAAGAAAAAAACGACCTGCACAATATTCATATGACCGCCCACCGCCCTTGGGGAACCTACACGATTTTAGAAGAGTCCGCC
>QKHD01000300.1 GCA_003250175.1 Helicobacteraceae bacterium | reverse complement strand
GATGCGGTCGAAAAGATTCTCAAAGAACCCATTTTTATTGGTCTAGATGAAAAGGCCATCAAAACTAGAAATTCCCTCATAGGCTTTAGCTCTTTTGCTCTCTTTTATACCCTTGGAGAACTTACCATAAAAAGTACAGAAGGGTATTCCGTTTTCGGATTATCCCTTTCAGGTGTAAGCGACGAAAAAGTAAAAATCTTTTTACTTATTATTGTCTCTTATTTTCTGATACATTTTCTGTGGAGTGCATGGGACACATTTTTGGAATGGCGTCTTCGAATAACCGGAACAAAAGCCTCTTTCATAACAACGGCTACCTTTGACATGGATACCGTAGATAATATCAATGATCCTAGACAATGTACAATCACCGGCTGGTGGTGGAATCAACAGAGAACTTTTGAGTACCATAGGGCAAAGAAAAACCCAAACCAGTCGGAAGATCAAGCATTAACAAGTGCATACTCCTCTCTTGAGAAAGTTCTATCCGATAAGCGCCTTTTATGTTCCCTGCAGCGTTTCGAAAAATGGCTCCTCCGTTTTCATAACTCACAAAACTGGCGCTGGTTTATCTTTGAGCTTCTTTTCCCTTTTCTGTTGGGAGTCTCTGCTTTATATTTTCTGCTAAAAGAAATTTTGTGAGTTGAAATTCACAAAGACTACATCCGCACCAGGGTCTTATCCGGAACATCACTGATTGAGAGTGGCAGATTGCCCCGGTAGCACTCACCTAGCGATTCTACGTAAAATCGTGTGGCACTGCCCAGGTAGGCCGTGTTGACCTGCAGGGAAAAAACCCGACCGGAATCAATGGCATAGGGTCCGGAATCGATAAAGTTCACACTTCCCGGGGCGTAGACACCGGCCAGGTAATAATAGAGTGTCACGCTGGTATCGCCCTGGGTCACTTCGGATCGAAGCCAGATCGCTAGGTCATCGCTAAAGTTGCCCTCTGCATCGGAAAACAGATCTGTTACGCTTCCCCAGCTCTGGGACGAAGCAATATCTTCACAGCCACAAAGTACCTTGACGCTGCTGTCAACATGACATCCGGTAAGTATTACGAAAGATACGAGAGCGAAAAAAACGGTCCGATACATCGTCAACCTCCCGGTCTGTTTACAAATTGATCCTTGCCATACTCAAGATTCCAGTGCCCTAACAGCACGCTGCACTGTCTCGGCCTCACTCTCCATGGAGAGCGGCTCGCCAAAGCGCACCGAAATTTTTCGTCTGAAAAACCCTTCGCCCCGGTACTTCTTTTTGCTACGGGAAAAACGGCTGCCGTAGACCCCGCTGATATGAAAGGGTACGATCACCCCCCGATGGTTTTTGGCGATGGTCTCGAACCCTTTTTTAAAACGCTCCATACTTCCGGAGCGGCTGATGGAACCCTCCGGAAAGAGCCCAACCACTTCGCCCCGACGCAGGTGGATGCGGGCCTGTTCGAAAGCCTCCTTCGCCCCCTTGTCGGAGACGGGGATCACCCCCGCCAGACGCAGAATGGGGTTAAGCAGGGGCAGGTTGTAGAGGGTGCGGTCCATCAGGTAATGCACCGGACGCGGCTGGGGGAAGTGCACCAGAGCCCAATCGAGCCAGCTGATGTGATTGCCCAAAAGCAGCACGGCGCCATCTTTGGGGATCTGTTCCAGCCCTTCGTAAACGATGCGGTAGCGAAGCGAGAGCACCGCCTCCACCGCCAGCCACAAAAAGCGCAGCAGAAAGCTTCTCAGGCTCCGGATCACCATCCAAAGTGCCATCAGCGCCATGAGCCAAAAGAGCACCACCGAATCCATTCCGTGGTAGGCAAAGAGGGTGGTAAGCACCAAAAAGGCGGTCATCATGGTGTTTTGGATCAGGTTGTACCCCGCCAGAACTTTGCCCAGTTCCCCCTTGGGGGCATACTGCTGCATCAGGGCATTGAGCGGCACGATAAAAAGCCCCATGCCGATACCGAAAACTAAAAAGAGCGTCCCGATCACGCTAAGGTCGGAGAGCAGCGGGATCCCCACCGCACAGACCAGGGCTCCCAAGGCCCCGGCGGGTACCAAGCCTGTGTGAATAAAGTGGCGGGAAAAGCGCGAGGCGAGCCAACTGCCCAGAACGATCCCCACCCCGGCCAGGGCCATCAGCCCCTGCACGACGATGGTATTTTCCACCCCTAAGTGCGACTTGGCATAGGCGCCGAAAATCGCCAGTACCACCTGGGAGATCGACCAGAAGACGCTGAGCATCAGCACGGCGTTAAAGATCACGCCGTTGCTGGTCAAGGGACGGAGGTTTTCTCTGATTCCGGAGGCGGACGGTTTGGTAGCTGCTTCGGAGAGTGTCTCCGGAAGGCGAAGGGTAAAGAGAAACTCCACCACGCTGCTGAGCACCAGCAGCCAGCCCAAAGGTGCGATGCTTTGCAATATCTCCCCTTCGCTGCCCCCATGCTCCGGAAAGTTAAGCTCAAAAAGCACGGTGTAAAAGAGGATACCACCCAAAATCGCCACCGTCGTCAGCCCCTGCACCGCCGCATTGGCCGCGGTAATGCGCTGCTCGGCCACCAGTTCGCGGATGTAGCCGTATTTGGCGGGGGAGTAAAAAGCGCTCTGGGCCGCCAGCAAAAAGGTAAAGAAGAAGGCCGCCCAGAAGAGCCCCAGGTAGTAGCAGAGCGTGATCAGCAGCGTCACCGCCACGGCCAGCAGGGCCGAGGCCCGCATGATCTTCGCCTTGGCAAAGCGGTCGGCCAGACGGCCGCTGGGGACAAAAAGCAGGATAAAGGGAAGCAGCACCAGGGCGTTGACGATCGCCGTGAGCATGATCTGCTCCTGGTTGTCGTAGATTTTAAAGACGGTGTTTTGGATGATGATCTTGTGGCCAAGATCGGTGAAAGCGTTTAGAAAGAGGGCCGCGAGGTAGGGTAAAAACCCCGCGGTGCGCATCAGGCTCATTGCGCCTTGATATTGCCGTGCTCTGCGCCCAGCTCGATGGCATCTTTCATGTCACCCATAAAGGTGCGGGGGTGTTTGTAACCGATAGAGCTGAAGACCTCCTCGCCGGTATGATCGAGAAAATAGGTGGTGGGCACCATGCGCGCCCGGATGTCCTGGGGCATGTCGTCCACGTCTTTATTGAGCATCAGCGGAACGAAGTTCTCATTGACCATCTTCACCACCTCCGGATCGACCAGGGTGCGGTTTTTAAACTTGTCGCACCAGGGGCAGTAGGTCTGGGTAATGACCGCCATCAACACCTTGCCCTCGGCTTTCGCCTTCTTCATGGCTGCATCGTAGTTGGTTTCAAAATGGATCGTTTCCGCGCTGAGTGCGGAGAGAAAAACAAGGAGTATCCAAAGGCGTTTCATCATCTTCCTTCGCTGTTAAAATGGGAGATTGTATCAAAAAACTTTATCCTCCCCCTTAAATATTCGACTCCCATTATATGTAATAGGAGTAAACGGAGTGTAAAAAGTTGGAACGCTTTTTGCTGAGGTCTGAATAACTTTTTTTTAGACAAATCACTAAGGAGTCGTTTCACATGGGCTTTCTAAAAATTAACACCAACATCGCCTCGATGAATGCTCATATTAACTCGGTGGGCACGAACCGAGACCTTGATTCATCGCTGGAAAAACTCAGCTCCGGTCTGCGAATCAACAAAGCGGCGGACGACTCGTCCGGTATGGCTATTGCCGACAGCCTCCGCCTGCAGGCTAACTCGCTGGGTCAGGCGATCCGCAACGCCAACGACGCCATCGGGATCATCCAGATCGCCGATAAGGCGATGGACGAGCAGATCAAAATCCTCAACACCATCAAAACCAAGGCTACCCAGGCAGCCCAGGACGGTCAGTCACGATCATCCCGTGAAGCGCTGCAGCGGGATATCTCCAAGCTGATCGAGCAGCTGGACAACATCGCCATCCAGACCTCCTTCAACGGTCAGAAGCTTCTGGCAGGAAGCTTTACCAACAAAGAGTTCCAGATCGGTGCCTACTCCAACGAAACCGTCAAGGCCAGCATCGGGGCGACCATGTCGGACAAGATCGGTGGAACACGATTCGAGACCAGTGAAACCCTCACCGCCTCCACCCAGACGATTCTGACCTTTAAAAACCCCAACGGCGGGGCGGATATCGCCCTGGAGAGTGTGAAAATCTCCACCGGCGTCGGCACCGGTATGGGTGCGCTGGCCCGTGCCATCAACAAAGCCAGTGATGCGATCGGTGTGCGTGCCCACGCCACCGTGCAGACCACCGGTGAAACGGCTGTTCAAGACGGTGCCTTTATCGAAAACCTGGTGATCAACGGCATCACCATCGGCGATATCGACAACATCCAGGCCAATGACGGCAACGGTAACATCGTTAACTCCATCAACTCCTACACCATCCAGACCGGTGTACGGGCCAGCGTCGACGTCCAGGGGCGACTTAACCTCACCTCCGTCGACGGACGCGGTATTTCAACGACTTCCGACAACGCCTCCGGAGCCCTGGTAGGGATCACCGGTCTTTCCGCCGGGGAGAACTACGGTCGTCTGAGCCTCATTCACTCCAGCTCCCGCGACATCGTCTATGATGCCACCGGCGCCATGGCCAATGTCATCAATGCCAATGGCTTCCAGTCCTACTCCAACCTGGCCAACGTCAACGGTAACTTTACCGCGGCCCAGGGTCTGGCGGCGGGCGGTTACGCCAACAGCGTCCTCTCCGGAGAAGCGGGCCAGTTCCTCGGAACCGGTGTCTCCACCAGTACCGGTGCGATGATGACCATGGACATCGCCGACGCGGCGACCAACCTGCTGGACGAAATCCGTGCCGACCTCGGTGCGGCGCAAAACCAGCTGACGGTAACCATCAATAACATCTCCGTCACCCAGGTTAACGTCCAGTCCGCCGAATCCCAGATTCGTGAAGTCGACTTCGCGGTTGAGAGTGCGAACTTCTCCAAAAACTCCATTCTGGCCCAGTCCGGAAGCTTCGCCCTCGCCCAGGCCAACCAGGTTCAACAGAACGTCCTCAAACTGCTCCAGTAAGTGTAGCGGGATGAAGGACTTCTACCAAGAAAACCTCCGCGCTCTCAAAGAGCGCAACCCCCAGCTGCACGCCAAGCTCCAATCCTTCGAGCCTAACCAGAAGTACGAGGTCTTTGCCGGCAAGGACCTCGTCGATATCAATATCCTCGACTCCCAGCGCCAGGTTGCCCTTTACAACGACCCCGTCCGCGATACGGTCACGGCCATCGAAAACCTCGATCCGTTTAACCGCTACCCGTTTCTCTGCTTTTACGGTATCGGCAACGGCTTTTTCTTCGGTGCCATCCTCAAGCACCCGGGCTTTCGGCACATCATCGTGGTCGAACCGGAGCTGGAACTACTCTTTATCGCCCTGAACCTCTCCGATTTTTCCGAAGCGATTCTGGCGGACCGATTGATTATCTTCCACAGCGAAGACTTCACCGAAGCGACGG